>NZ_JAELTR010000015.1:0-75675 GCF_016428945.1 Chromobacterium sp. ASV23 | reverse complement strand
GTGTAAAGCATGCCGCCAGCGTTCAATCTGAGCCAGGATCAAACTCTTCAGTTCAATCTCATAGCAAATTTTCTGGCACGCAAGTTCAAAGAAATAACTGGTATTTCCTATCTCTTGCAGTGCAAGTATTTGGCTTTCGCCAAGCACTTACACCTATCGGTTATTCGTTCTGTTAAAGAGCAGTGCCTTCGCTGCGACCGCCGCCGGAACCTGTTTCGTTCGGCTGGTTTCGTTCGCTGCGTCAGCTGAGGAGGCGAACTATACGCCCGGGCCTCACCCTCGTCAACACCTTTTGCGAGAAAAATTGAAAGATTTTCGACAAAAGACAGCAAGTGACTGATATGTAACAAAACTATAATCTGAAGATGGGGATAAAAGGCTTGCACTGGCTGTTATTCCGCTACGCGTGGATAATCTGCATCCCCTCCAACTTTCTGCATGCAGTCCAAACGTGAGCCACAAAACCTGGATTTTCGACCTAGACGACACCCTGCATCACGCCAGCGGCGGCATCTTCGACCACATCAACAAGCTGATGACTGAATACATGATGCGTCACCTCGGCGTGGGCGAAGAGGAAGCGTGCGCGCTGCGCTCGCGTTATTGGGCGCAGTACGGCGCCACCATGCACGGCCTGACCACGCATCACGGCATTGACCCGCAGCAATTCTTGATAGATACCCACCCGGTGGAGGTGCTGGCGCAGTGGCTGCAGTTTGAAGACCGCCTGGCGGAAAACCTGACCGCCCTGCCCGGCCGCAAGATCATTCTGTCAAATGGGCCGCAACACTATGTGGAAGGCATCCTGCAGCGGATGAAGATTCAGCATCACTTTGCATCCATCTATGGCGTGGATCAGCTGAACTATGTGCCCAAACCGCACCTCGGCGCGTTTCAGACGGTACTGGCGCGCGAGGGGCTGAACCCGGCGCATTGCATCATGGTGGAAGATTCGCTACCGAATCTGCTGACGGCCAAGGAGCTGGGCATGACGACGATCTGGGTCAGCCATGAACCGCGCAAGCCGGCCCATGTCGACCACCGCATCGAGAAGATCAGCCAGCTGCTGCGGCTGCATCTGAATTGAAGACATCTATATAATAAAGAAAAAGCCAGCTCAGATGAGCTGGCTTTTTTATATCCGCTTCCGCTTACTTCAGCTTGATCTCGGACCACACCTTGTTCAGCTCGCGGCGATCCTTGGAATTCAGATCGTGCAGCTGCTGCAGGCGCGGCAGGTCGGTCGCGGTCGGGAAGATCGCCGGGATCTTGGTCAGCTCGGTCTTGACGAACTTGCCGGCGGCGGCGTTCGGGTTGCCGTTGCCCATTTCATTGGTCAGACCGGCGGCGTTCTTGCCGTCCAGCATGAAGTTGATGAACTTGTAGGCCAGGTCCTTGCGCGGGGCATCTTTCAGCACCACGAAATTATCCAGCGACAAGGTATTGCCTTCCTTCTGCAGGCTGAAGTTCAGCGCGAAGTTGCGCTTGGCCTTCTTGGCATCCTGCTGAGCCTGGAACATATCATTGGAGTAGCCGAAGGCGACATAGATATTGCCGACGGTCAGTTCCTTGATATAGGACTGGTTGTTGAAGGCGGCCCAGTACGGCTTGGCTTTCAGGATCACGTCGCGGGCGGCTTTCCAATCGGCCGGATTGGTGGAATTGGCCGGCTTGCCCAGGTACATCAGCGCGGCGGCGATCAGTTCGCGCTGCGAATCCAGCACGGTGATCTTGCCCTTGATCTTGGCCAGCAGGGCCGGATCGAAGATCAGCGCCCAAGTATTGACCTTATCCTGCAAGCCGAGCTGCTTCAGCTTGGTCTCGTTGTAGCCGATCAGCGTGGTGGTGAAGGCGTACGGCGCGGAGTACTTGTTGCCCTGATCGAAGAAGCTGTTCAGGTAACCCGGGTTCAGGTTCTTGAAGTTGGGCAGCTGCGCCTTGTCCAGCGGCTGCGCCTTGCCCTGCTTGATCAGCGCGTCAACGGCGAAGCCGGTCGGCACCACGATGTCGTAGCCCTTGGCGCCGGCGGCCAGCTTGGCCAGCAGCTCCTCGTTGTCGCCGTAGTAGTCCTGCACCAGCTTGCACTTGCAGTAGGCCTCGAAATTCTTGGCCGCAGTTTCGGACAGATAGTTGTTCCAGTTGTACAGATGCAGCTCATCGGCGGCGAATGCTTGGGTCGACGCTGCCAGCGCCAGCATTGCGAGAATCTTCTTCATATTGTTTCCTTTGTATGGCACAACATTGGTACTGCGAACATCAGGCGGCGCCTGCTCGGCGCCGCCCAGATCCGACAGGAACGAAGCGCGGACAGCGCCCCGCCCGATTCTTCAGCTATTGGCGCGCAGAGCGCTGGGCGACACTCTGGTCGCGATGACGATCAAAGCCAATGTCAGCAGCATCAGCAAGCTCGATACCGCGTTGACTTCCGGCGTGACCGCGATCTTGATCATCGAGTAGATCTCCAGCGGCAGCATGCTGGCGCCGGCGCCGGCGGTGAAGAAGGTGATCACGAAATCGTCGATGGACAAGGTAAAGGCCATCAGCGCGCCGGCGATGATGCCCGGCTTGATCACCGGCAGCGTGATCAAACGGAAAGCCTGGAACGGCGTGGCGCCCAAATCGCGCGCCGCTTCCACCAGGCTGTCGTCCATGCCTTGCATCCGCGCCCGCACCACGATGGCGACGAAGCCGATGCAGAATGCGATGTGCGACAGCAGGATGGTGATGAAGCCCAGCTCCAGGATGCCGATCAGCTGGTTGACGATGACGAAGAAGATCACCAGCGACACGCCCATCAGCAATTCGGGGATCGCGATCGGCGTCAGCACCAGAAAGGGCAGCAGCTTCAGCTTGTAGCGATGCAGCGCGATGCCGGCCAGCGTGCCCAGAATGGTGGCGAAAAAGCTGGCGAGAATGCCGATGACCAGCGAGTTGGCGGCGGCGGTCAGCATCTTCTCGTTGTGGAACAGCTTGTCGTACCACTTGAGCGTGAATCCCACCCATTCGGCGTTCAGACGCGAATCGTTGAACGAGTACAGCACCACGATGATCAGCGGCAGGTACAGGAACAGATAGGTCAGGATGGCCGAAGCCCACAGCCACTTCGATTGTTTCTTAGCCACGCGCCTTCCCCTTTCTGGCCACCACGGCCCCCAGCACGGCGATCAGCAATACGCCGCCGGTCAGCATGATCGACAGCACCGAGCCAAACGGCCAGTCGCGGGTGTCGAGAATCTGCTGCTTGATCAGGTTGCCTATCATGATGGACTCGGTGCCGCCCAGGATGTCCGGAATCGCGAACATGCCCAGCGCCGGAATGAACACCAGCGCCGAACCGGCGAATACGCCGGGCAGGCTCAACGGCCAGGTCACGCGCCAGAAGCGCTGCCAGGCGTTGGCGCCCAGATCCTGCGCCGCGTCCAGCAGCGCCATATCGTGTTTTTCCAGATTGGCGTACAGCGGCAGCACCATGAAGGGCAGATGCACGTACACCAAGCCGACGATCACGGCGAAGGAAGTGAACAGCAAGCGCACCGGCTCAAAGCCCAGCGCCACCAATACCGTGTTCAGCGCCTTGGTGAAAGCCGACTGCGGCCCCAGGATGATCATCCAGGCGTAGATGCGGATCAGGAAGTTGGACCAGAACGGCAGGATCACCAAGAGCAGCAGCAGGTCGCGGTACTTCTTGCCGGAGCGGGCGATCAGCCAGGCCAGCGGATAAGCCATCACCAGGCACACCACCGTGGTGATGGCGGCATAACCGGCCGACTTGATGAACAGCTCGACGTACAGCGGCTCTTCCACCAGACGGTGGAAGTTGTCCAGCGTCAGCTGCCACACGCGGTGGCCATCTTCGATCAGGTACAGCGGCGCCAGGCCGCCGTAATCGCCGGGCTGGCGAAACGCCGCCACCAGCATGATCAGCGACGGGATCAGGAAGAACAATACCAAGTACAGCAAGGGGGGCCAGGACAGCGCCCACTTGCCGAATCGATCGCGGATAGCCATGGCTTACTCCGTCAGGAAGCTGCCGGCGTCGAAGCGCCAGGCGATTTCGACGACATCGCCGTCATCGAAGAACTTGGCGACGCCAGGGATGTTGTTGGCCTGCATCGCCTCCACCCGCACGCCGTCGGCCACCTCCACCACATAGAGGGTGACGTCGCCCAGGTACAGGCAATCGTGAACGCGGCCCTTGAAATGGACCTCGTCCGGCGACGCGGCCAGTTCCTTGTCCAGCCTCACTTTTTCCGGCCGCAGCGCCAGCCAGCCCATCTGGCCTTCCTTCACGCCCGGCACCGCCTGGCATTTCACATCGCCGCAACCCTTGATGGCGACGGTCATCGCGTCGCCATGCAGCGCCTTGACCGTGCCGTCCAGCACATTGCACTGGCCGAGGAAGTCGGCGACGAAACGGTTCTTCGGATAGCTGTACAGCTTCTCCGGCACGTCCAGCTGCTCCACCTTGCCGTGGCTCATCACCGCGATGCGGTGGCTCAAGGCCAGCGCCTCGCCCTGATCGTGGGTGACGTAGACGAAAGTAATGCCGACTTCCTTCTGCAGATTGATCAGCTCGATCTGCATTTCCTCGCGCAGCTTGGCGTCCAGCGCCGACAGCGGCTCATCCAGCAGCAACAGCCGCGGCCGGTCCACCAGGGCGCGGGCGATGGCCACGCGTTGGCGCTGGCCGCCGGACATTTCGTGCGGGTAGCGGTTGCCGAACTGGCTCAGGCGCACGTCGGCCAGCAGCTTGTCCACCTGCGATTCGATCTTGGCCTTGTCCCACTTGGCCATTTTCAACGGAAAGGCGATGTTCTCGCGCACCGTCATATGGGGGAACAGCGCATAGCTCTGGAACACCGTGTGCACCGGACGCTTCTCCGGCACGACCTGCGACATGTTCTGGCCATCCAGCAGGATCTGGCCGGCGTCCGGCTGTTCGAAACCGGCCAGCATGCGCAGCAAGGTGGTCTTGCCGCAGCCGGAGGGTCCGAGCAGGGTGAAGAATTCGCCCGCCTCTACCGACAGGCTGACGTCGTTGACTGCCGTGTAGTCGCCGAAGCGCTTGACCACGTTTTTGATTTCAAGGAGAGCCATGAATCTTCCCCACCACGAAAAAGGGCGCCATTTTAACAAAAATCTCCCCGCCGGGGCGGGAGAAATCCCCAGTAAATTCAAGACCTCAGCGCATTTCCCCACCCTGGCAAACCAACATGACAAGCCAATGGGATAAGTTGCTCTTTTCAATGAAAAAAACTGGTAAAGATTATCCGTAACCGCGATGAATCCGTTGAAAAATCATCGCGCTGGATTGATGTTTTTTGACAACAATTTTGTCCAAAGCCGCCCTCGAAGCGACCGCATCCGGATGAAGTCTAACCAGTGTCGAGCCAAATGTCGCAAGGATCTCCAGCTTTTCGCCAGATATCGCCTCCAGCCCCTCATAGCGAGGGACAGCGTGCGAATCAGAAAATTCACCAGGGGAACGAATGACAGCGGGTGGCGCCTTGCAGCTAAGCGCCAGATGGCAAAAGAATGAAAAATGGCGAGGATCGCCGCTTGCAAAACAAAAAGGACGCCTCCCGGCGTCCTTCATCGTCCCTACTACTATCTATCAGAACTTGGTGCCGATACCGATACCGAACACCCACGGATCAACATGCAGGGTACCCAACTTGGCGCCGCCCAGTTGATCAGCGCTTACGTCCGTTTTCACCCACAGCTTCTTCACGTCCACGTTGAAGAACCAGTTCTTGTTGATGGCGATATCCGCGCCCGCTTGCAACGCCGGGCCGAAGCTATTCTTATCCACACTCAGATTGGTCACGCCTGCGACACTGAGACCGGAGTTGTAGAAGTTGGTGTAGTTCAAGCCTGCGCCTACATACGGACGGAAGGTGGCCTCCGGCGCGAAGTGGTATTGCAGGGTCAGCGTCGGCGGCAATACAGATACTTTACCAACATCACCAAACTTATTAGTTGTGATCTTGTGGCGCGAGGTGCCCAGGATCAGCTCCGCACCGATGTTGTTGGTGATCATGTAAGTGAAGTCCAGCTCGGGAACCGTAGCATTCTTGGCATCGACACTCAACCCGGGCACTGCGCCCGAATTGTCCCAACTAGTAGCCGGATCAACATTGATCACGCGGAAGCGGGCCAGGATGTCGCCCTGAGCGGCAAATGCGCTGGCGGAAAGCATGCCGATCATGGCGGCAAGTGCGAGCTTCTTCATTTTATCTTCTCCAATGGTCAAGAAAATCAGGCCTGACGCTGGCCGCCTTTGCCAGTAAAATAGCCGGTCAACCGAGCGCGACGTCCGAAGCTAGATTATCCAAGCGCCCCTCCTCCAACTTTGCGCCAGATCATGAAACAGTCATGAAATATGCCGATCTGCGGGAATTCACCGCACAACTCCAGCAACAACAACAGCTCAAGCGCATTCATACGCCGGTGTCCACCTATCTGGAAATGACCGAAATCAGCGACCGCGTGCTGAAGGCAGGCGGCCCGGCGCTGCTGTTCGAACAGCCGGTCAAGGACGGCCGCCGCTACGACTTCCCGGTGCTGGCCAATCTGTTCGGCACGCCCGAGCGCGTGGCCATGGGGATGGGCGCATCCGACACCATGCAGCTGCGGGAAATCGGCAAAACGCTGGCCTACCTGAAGGAGCCGGAGCCGCCCAAGGGCCTGAAAGACGCCTGGGACAAGCTGCCGCTATTGAAGCAGGTGCTGTCCATGGCCCCGAAGGAAGTGAAAAAAGCGCCGTGCCAGGAAATCGTCTGGGAGGGTGAAGCCGTCGATCTGGAAAAATTGCCGATCCAGCATTGCTGGCCCGGCGACGTGGCGCCGCTGATCACCTGGGGCCTCACCGTCACCCGCGGGCCGAACAAGAAGCGGCAGAATCTCGGCATCTACCGCCAGCAGGTGATAGGCAAGAACCGCGTCATCATGCGCTGGCTGGCGCACCGCGGCGGCGCGCTGGATTACCGCGAGTTCCGCCAGCAAAACCCGGATGCGCCCTATCCGGTGGCGGTGGTGCTGGGCTGCGATCCGGCGACGATACTCGGCGCGGTGACGCCGGTGCCGGATACGCTGTCCGAATACCAGTTTGCCGGTTTGCTGCGCGGCAGCCGCACAGAGCTGGTGAAATGCCTGGGATCAGACCTGCAAGTGCCGGCTCGGGCGGAAATCGTGCTGGAAGGCCATATTCATCCGGACGACATGGCGCTGGAAGGCCCGTATGGCGACCACACCGGCTACTACAACGAGCAGGACAGCTTCCCGGTGCTGACCATAGACCGCATCACGATGCGCGAAAATGCGATCTACCACAGCACCTACACCGGCAAGCCGCCGGACGAGCCCGCCATCCTGGGCGTGGCGCTGAACGAGGTGTTCGTGCCGATTCTGCAGAAGCAGTTTCCGGAAATCGTGGACTTCTATCTGCCGCCGGAAGGCTGCAGCTACCGCATGGCGGTGATCAGCATCAAGAAGCAATACCCCGGCCACGCCAAGCGGGTGATGATGGGTTGCTGGAGCTTCCTGCGTCAGTTCATGTACACCAAATTCATCGTGGTGGTGGACGACGACGTGAATACCCGCGACTGGAAAGAAGTGATCTGGGCCATCACCACACGCATGGACCCGGTGCGCGACACCACCCTGATCGAGAGCACGCCCATCGACTACCTGGACTTCGCCAGCCCGATCTCCGGCCTGGGCGGCAAGATGGGGCTGGACGCCACCAACAAGCTGCCGGGCGAGACCCACCGCGAATGGGGCACGCCCATCGTGATGGACCCGGCCGTCAAGCAGCGCGTAGACGCGATATGGAGCGAGTTGGGGCTGTAACACCGCGCAGATGAAATCAAAGCCAGGCATCCGCCTGGCTTTTTCCATGGCTTGCTCTCAAGTCGGCAGCCGTGTCACCCTGGCCAGCCAGGCCACTGCCGGACCATCGACTCGCAGCGTGATCGTTTCCCGCTCCAACAGCAGCAGGCCGCCGCCCGGCAGCGTCTGTCCTTCCGCTTGCCAGCGGCCTTGCTGCAGATACAGCAGGGCCAGGTCATCGGCGCTCAGCGTCCAGGTCTCGTCCATTTCCCATGCCATACGCTTCAGATCGCCCTGTCCCCAATCGCGCGCTAGCATCAAATTGCAGTCGCGCAGCGGCCCGCCAAGCAAACGGCACGCCACCCCAACCTCGCCTTCGAACGCCGCCACCTGGCCCAGTTGGTCCAATGTCAGCGAGCGGCCATCGGCCAGACTCAGCGCCATGCCCTCGCCCTCCAGCAAACCCAGCTGCCGGTCTACTCCAGGGAAATGCGAAAACGGCCCGCCCTGCGCCACCTCGGCGATGGAAAACCGCAAGGCGAACGCCTCGGGCCGCTGCGGATGCGGCAGGCGGAACAGCTGCAGCGTGCGGCCGCCGCCATTGGCCCACGGCATGGCTTGAAAATCGTCTATGGTGTAAATCTGCAATCTGGCCCCCTGCTGGTTGGGTCGCTACTATGGCATGATCTGTCCGAACCATCTTAACCGGAAGGTTCGTCAAAACCTGTTATGATCGCCCGATTTGAAGAATAAGGATTTACCATGGCTTCTATCCGCAACGCCAACTCCGCCCAACGCCTGAAACGTCTGAACGCCCGCCAACGCAAGAAAATGCGCGTGGGCGAATTCCGCGAGCTGGGTTTCCATCTGGTGGCCGAACTGCAAGAAGGCGTGGATGCCGACGCGCTGCTGGATGGCTGGCTGACCCGCGTGGATGAGGCCGGCATCAGCTTCGGCGGCCATTTCGACGGCAAGGGCAAGCTGGAAGGGGTAGCCTTCCCAGTAAGCGAGCGCAAGATCGACGATGCGCTGCGCGGCGAACTGATCGGCTGGCTGCAGGCTCGCGCCGAAGTGAAAACGCTGGAAGCCAGCGAACTGATCGACCTGTGGCACACCGCTTGAGCGGCATCCGCCACCCATGAACAAGCCGGCACATGCCGGCTTTTTTCTTGCCTCAGTGCTGCCATTCCGACTTATCCACAGAATGCGCCAGAATCCGAACTTATCCACAACCATCAGGATAACTGGCGGAATACCCGATAACCCACATACAGCCAAGTCTCGCGCGCCAGGAAGCGCGACCAACTGGACACCGTGCGGAAACGGCTGGATTGCGTCGGCGCCGGATAGGCTCTCAGCCCCAGGTCGCTGGCCATCAGCACCGCGCGGCGCATATGCAGCGGGTCGCTGACCAGCAGATAGGAGCGGATGCCAAACTGGTGGCCCAGGTCTTTGGCATTGGACAGGTTTTGCCAGGTAGTGCGCGATTGATTCTCCACCAGCATGGCCGTCATCGGCACGCCCTGGCGCGCGGCAAACTCGCGGCCCACGTCCGCCTCGGCGGGATAACCCGGCTCCGGCGTGCCGCCGGTGAACACGATCCAGCGCACCTTGCCGCTCTGATACAACTTCACCGCGTGGTTGATCCGCTCACGAAACACAGGGGACGGCTTATTGCCCCAGGCGGCGGCGCCGAGCACCAGCGCGGCGTCGGCGCCGGACGACTCTTCATCGTTGCCGTAATCGACGATGCTCCAGGCCACCCAGGCGAAGCCGAGCACCACCATCAGCACCGCCAGCAGGAAGCCTTTCATCATCAAGCGCAAATAAAGCATCGGCAATACAGGGGCAGGGGAAAGATGATCGATTGTAACCTCAATTGAACGGCATGGTCAGCGCGAACAGGCGCTTACTGCTCAAGTTCCCAAATGGCAGCCTGCAAACTTTCCATACGGGTGGCCAAAGCCGCCTGCGCGTCCTGCAGCGCCTTGTTGTAGATCTCGCGCCCTAATTCCGCCGCCAGGAAGTCCAGCAGGAAGCGCGCCTCGAAGCCGCCGACCTCCACGCCAAGCTGCTCAGCCATATAGCGCTGCAAGCGCGGCGCCAACTGCTGCAATTGCGATTCGCCCAATTGATAGGGGTTGGCCAAGGCATTCTCCGGTCAAATCGGCGATTATCCGACAGCAAGGCCCATCTGACGAGGCGGCTCTCAACAGCGCGATAGTTCCCGCCCCATATCCACCACTCCGTCCTGGCACGCCTGCTGGCAGCGCGACAGACAACGCTGCCAGGCTAGATTGGCGTCTTCAGGCGACAGTAAATGCCCGCAGGCCTGGCGCCATAATTCAAAACGCGCCGGGCAGCTATCGTAATACAGCGAAATGCCATCGGCGCAACCGCGCCGCGAAATGCGCGCCAATTTGTCCGGCAGCGGCGCCGGACTCAAACAAACCCGCGTCCCGTGAAACAGGCTGGAACGCCAATATCGCTGCTGGCACTTGCCCTGCTCCAGCAGGCAGAACCAGAGCTTGAGCGGGAATTCCAGGCTCCACCACAGCAGATTGCGCATCTCCGACCTCCGTATTGTGCGCTGCACAATAACCGTTATAACGCCCCCTACCACAGGACGCAAATTCGAGGGGGCTGTGACGCAAAAAAAAACCGGCGCACGAGGCGCCGGGAATCACGAGTCAAACAAAGGAGGAAAGCGTAAAACGATTTACAGCGTCACCCAGCGCGGCTGGGTCAGGGTGTCAGGTTGCAGGATGTCGTCCAGCTGTTCGCGGGTCAGCAGGCCGTGCGCCAGCACCACTTCGGCCACGCTGCTGCCGTTGGCATGGGCCTCGGCGGCGACGCGGGTGGCGGCTTCGTATCCGATCACCGGGTTCAGCGCCGTCACCAGGCCGATCGAGTTTTCCACGCTCTGGCGCAGACGCTCGCGGTTGGCGGTGATGCCCTTGACGCAGTGTTCGGTCAGCGTGTCGCAGGCATTGGCCAGGTGGCCGGCGCTGCGGAACAGGCTATAGGCGATCACAGGCTCGAAGGCGTTCAGCTGCAGCTGGCCAGCCTCGGCCGCCATGGTGATGGTCATGTCGTTGCCGATGACTTCATACGCCACCTGGCTCACCACTTCCGGGATCACCGGATTCACCTTGCCCGGCATGATGGACGAACCGGCCTGGCGCGCCGGCAGATTGATTTCGCCGAAGCCGGCGCGCGGGCCGGACGACAGCAAGCGCAGGTCGTTGCAGGTCTTGGACAGCTTGACCGCCACGCGCTTGAGCACGCCGGACAGCTGCACGAAGGCGCCGCAGTCCTGGGTGGCTTCGATCAGGTTCGGCGCGGTGATCAGCTTGCAGCCCACTAGCTCGGACAGGTGCAGGCACACCAGCTTGGCGTAATCCGGGTGAGCGGTGATGCCGGTGCCGATGGCGGTGGCGCCGAGGTTGATCTCCAGCATCAGGGCGCTGGCTTCTTTCAGGCGTTGTTCATCTTCGCCCAGCATCACGGCGTAGGTCTGGAATTCCTGGCCCAGGGTCATCGGCACCGCGTCCTGCAGCTGGGTGCGGCCCATCTTCAGGATGTCCTTGAACTCCTCGGCTTTGCCTTCGAACGCCTTGCGCAGCACTTCCATCCGCGACACCAGCTTCAGCACGCCCCAGAAGGCGGCCAGACGCAAGGCTGTCGGATACACGTCATTAGTGCTCTGGCACAGGTTGACGTGCTCGTTGGGGTGCAGGTGCTGGTACTCGCCCTTGGCGTGGCCCAGCAGCTCCAGCGCGCGGTTGGCGATGACCTCGTTGGCGTTCATATTGGTGGAGGTGCCCGCCCCGCCCTGGATCACATCGACCACGAACTGGTCATGCAGCTTGCCGGCGCGGATTTCCTCGCAAGCATCGATGATGGCCTGGGCCAGCTTGGGCTGCAGGATGCCGAGGTCGCGGTTGGCCTGGGCCGCGGCTTGCTTGATGCAGGCCAGCGCGCGGATCAGATCGCCGTAGCTGCCGATGGTCTGGCCGGTGATCGGGAAATTCTCGATGGCGCGCAGGGTGTGCACGCCCCAATAGGCGGCGGCCGGCACATCGCGGTTGCCAAGCAGGTCGTGTTCAAGGCGGGTGGTCATCTGCGTTCTCCTCAGGGCGGCCGTCATGCGCGGCCTGGAATGCCTCGCACTGTATGCCCGCACGGCATACTTGGCCAATTCCGAATGCAGATGGGGTCATGCAGGAAATGCATAACCTTTGCCTAGCCTCATCCCATCAAGCTTTCAGACTCATACCGCCGGATAGCGCGCAGCCAGATACGCCCACAAAGCCTCCTGCTCCGGCTTGGCGCGGCGGTGGTCGCAATACAGCTGGACCTCCATTTCCACGCTCCATTCATCGCCGCCGGCCACCGTCAGCAGGCCAGCAGCGCACTCGGCCGCCACCGAACTCTCCGGCAAGAAGGCCAGCCCATGGCCGGCCAAGGCCATCTGCTTCAAGCCCTCGGCCATATCGGTCTCGTAGCGCAAGGACAGGTACGCCGGCTGCGGCCCGCTGACCAGCAGCAAATCGCTCATCAAGCGGAAATAGGCGTTGCTGGCATAGCCCAAAAACGGCAGAGGCGCCTCCTGCCGCCCCGGCAGGGCATACACGGGCGCGCCGTCCTCCATGATGGAATACGGCCTCAAGCGCTCCACGCCGAGCCTGAGGCCGCCATAACGGGCATCATGCAACTCCACCGGCTGCTTGGGATGGTGGTAGCACATCAGGAAGTCGCTGCCGCCTTCGACAAAAGCCAGCACCGCGTCGTGCACATTGCTGGCCTGCAGGCGGCAAGACAGCTGGCCGAAACCGTCCTCGACCACGGTCAGCCACTTGGGAAAATACGAAAAAGACAAGGTGTGCGGCACCGCGAACTCCAGCGTGCCCTGCGGCAAGGGCTGCAGGCCGCGCAGCATGGTGCGAGTGGTGTTGAGCTGGGCCAACAGCGGCACCGCTTGCTGCTGCAACAGCTTGCCGGCCGCGGTGAGCTTGGTCGGATAAGTGGTGCGGTCTATCAGGTCCGCGCCCAGCCAGCTCTCCAAGGCGCGGATGCGCCGGGAGAAAGCCGGCTGCGTCAGGTGGCGCAGTTCGGCGGAACGGGTGAAGCTGCCGGTATCGGCCAGCACCAGAAAGTCTTCCAGCCAGCGGGTTTCCATCGCTCAAGGTCCAGATTGTGGATGCCAGATGGTACACCGCCGGGGCACTTTGCGGCGCGCGCGCACTCTACCATGAGTCCCGCCGCCGCAATGTCACAAGCCATGCACCAAACGCAAACAACAATGCCATCAACATGGCAAAGGTCCGCATTTATTTTACAGATATGAGCGCGCTTACCGTTCCCCGCCCTTCGCCGCTGCCACGACGGCCGCTGGCCATCGCCGCAAGCCTGCTGTTGCATGCGCTGGCGCTGTTCGCCTTGAAAGCCGCGCAACAGCAGCCTGCTACCGCGCCGCAGCCGCTGCGGGTCAGTATGGTGCCCATCACCCTACCTCCGCCTGACCCGCCATCGCGGACCGTTTCGGCCAAGCCGGCGCCCGCCGCGCGATCGCCACGCCCGGCCCATGCCGCTCGCGCCGCGACAGCCGTTGAAACGGCGCGGCAGGGAAAAGCCACGGCCAGCGCCGCACGCGCGGAACCGCGCGTCACGATCGAGGGGCTGCGCCAGCAGATGCGGCAGCTGGAACCTGCAAACGCTAACGCCAAACCGCTGCGCGAAGATCCGGAAAAAGCCCGGCTGGCGCGCGATATCAATCGCGCCGAGCGCGCCGACTGCGCCAAGGCCTATGCCAACCTGGGCTTGCTCGCCGCCCCCATGCTGCTGAAAGACGCCTTCGATAAAGACAACGGCTGCAAGTGGTAGCTTGCAGCCGTTGATTTCAGGATAGGAAGCGATCAGCCCTGCAGCGTCACCCAGTCCTGCGTCGCCTCCGCGGCCTGGAATTCATGCACCGCCTCCTGCATCAGGGCGAAGGCCTGCGGGGCGTCCAGCCGCTGGCAAGCGTCTTGCAGACGCGCCAGCAAGGACGCCATTTCGGCTTCGGACAGATGGTATTCCTGGGCGCGCATGATGCGGGCGTGGTCGGTCGGCAACACGTTGTCGCCGATTAGCAATTCTTCGTACAGCTTCTCGCCCGGACGCAGGCCGGTGACGCGGATGGCGATATCGCCGTCCGGCTGGCTTTCGTCCTTCACCTCCAGGCCGGACAGGTGGATCATGCGCCGCGCCAAGTCGATGATCTTGACCGGCTCGCCCATGTCCAGCACGAACACGTCGCCGCCGTCTCCCATCGCGCCGGCCTGGATCACCAGCTGCGCCGCCTCGGGAATGGTCATGAAGTAGCGGGTGATGTCGGCGTGCGTCAGCGTGATCGGGCCGCCGGCCTTGATCTGGCGGCGGAACAGCGGCACCACGGAGCCGGAGCTGCCCAGCACGTTGCCGAAGCGCACCATCACGAAGCGCGTGCGGCTGCCGCGCGCGTGGCGGGTCTGCAGCGTCAGCTCGGCCAGGCGCTTGGTGGCGCCCATCACATTGGTGGGACGCACGGCCTTGTCGGTGGAGATCAGCACGAAGGTATCGACGCCGCTGTCTTCCGCCGCGCGCGCCGTAGTATCGGTGCCGAAGGCGTTGTTGACGATGCCGGCGATGGGATTGTGCTCCACCATCGGCACGTGCTTGTAAGCCGCGGCGTGATACACCGTCTCCACCTTGAAGGCCCGCATCACTTGGGTCAGCCGATCATAATCCGTCACCGAACCCAAGATAGGCGTGCGCGGAATCCTGGGCGCGATCTGCGCCAGCTCCTGATCGATGCTGTACAGGGCGAACTCGGACAGCTCGAACAACACGATGCGCGACGGGCGGTTCTTGACGATCTGCCGCGCCAGCTCCGACCCGATGGAGCCGCCGGCGCCGGTCACCATCACCACCTTGTCGCGGATGTTGCGCGCCAGCAGCTCGGCCTTGGGCGGCACCGGATCGCGGCCCAGCAAGTCCTCGATCTCGACTTCCTTCAACTCCTCCACCCGCGCCTCGCCGGACACCAGATCGGCCATGCCCGGCAGCCGTTTGATCGGCACGCGCAGTTTTTCCAGCGATTCCAGTATCTCGCGCTGGCGGCCGCGGCCCACCGAGGGCATGGCCAGCAGAATGCACTTGGCCTGGGTGTCCTTGACCAGGGCCGGCAGCTCGTCCGGCGCGTGCACCGCCACGCCGCGGTAGGTGCGGCGATGCAAATCCGGGTTGTCGTCGACGAAAGCCATAGGCCGGTATTCGCGTCCGGCCTGCAAGGCCAGCATCAGCTGCAGGCCTGCCTGGCCCGCGCCGTAGATGATGACGGGATCGCGCGGGGCCTCGGTGGCGTCGATGCGCCGCACCAGGCCGCGCAGCAGGAAGCGGCTGCCGCCGATATAAGCCATGGCGAACACCCAGAAGATGATCACCGAGGTGCGCGGCATGGCCCAGATGTGGAACATCTGGATCACGCCCTGCAGCACCAGTACGGACAAAGTCACGCCGCTGAACACGGTGTAGATGATCTTGTCGTCCAGATAGCGCAGCACGGCGCGGTACAGACCGAGCTTGATGAAGATGGGAATCGCCCACAAGGGCGGCACGATGAAGACCCACAGATGCGCGTTGAGCTTAGGGTCCCAATAGCCGCCCAGGCGCAGGAACACGGCGCTCCACAAGGCGAGCGGCAAAAGCAGCGCGTCCATCAGCGCCAGCATCGCCATCTTGTTATGGCGGGAGAAGGCTAGCAGTTTTTCAAACATGGTCATTCTTTCGTATCCGGCAACCATTGGTACAGCACATCCGGACAACGCTCCTCGTTATCTTGGCCATCGCTCAGGCGCAACAGTGTAAAACCATGCGCCTCATAAAAACGACGCGCCCCGGCATTGGCCTGAAACACGAACAAGCGGCAGGCCTGTTTCGACTGCGACAATACCTGCTCCAGCAGGGCGCGGCCTATGCCGTTTCCCTGATGGCCAGGCGCGACATACAGCTGGTCCAGCCAGCGCATGCCATCTTGCATGGAGCAGGCGGCAAAGCCTGCGATCTGGCCATCACGCTCAGCCAGCCAGACCTGGCTGGTTTGCAACAACGCATCGGCAAACCAGCTGCGCACCGACGCCTCATCGTGCGCCAGCGGCGCATAAGGCATTTCCCGGCGACAGGCCAAATAGATGGCGGCCAGCGCATCCGCGTCGGCAAGCCGGCCCTCGCGGATAGACAGCGTCATCGAGTCACAATCTTCATCAGGGTGGCGACGATGATGCGGATATCCTCGAACAAGCTGTGCGTTTCGGCGTAGCGCACGTAATAGCTGAGCTTCTCCGGCAACACCTGTTCGATATAGGCGCGTTCCGGATCGTCGGCGCGGCCCAGGATTTCGTTTTCATCGATCATGCGGATCGACGCCCAATCGGTGATGCCCGGGCGCACCGACAGCACGATGTCGCGCGCCTCCTCCGGATAGTGCGCCACGTATTTGGGCACCTCCGGACGCGGGCCGACCAGGCTCATGTCGCCGAACAGCACGTCGATCAATTGCGGCAGCTCGTCCAGCTTGGTCTTGCGCAGGATGCGGCCGGCGCCGGTGACGCGGCTGTCCGCGCCCACGGTCAGTTGGCCCTGCCTCTCGGTATCCACCTGCATGGTGCGGAATTTGTGGATGCGGAACAGCGTGCCGCCGCGCCCCACCCGCACCTGGCGGAAGAACACCGGCCCCGGCGAATCCAGCTTCACCCACAAGGCGACAGCCAGCAGCGGCAGCGCCAGCACCGCCAAGCCCAGGCTGGACGCCGCAATGTCGAACAGCCGCTTGATCAGCCGCGAGCCGTGGCGGCGCGGCCGACAGCAAGGCGGCAACAGCTCGCCGCCCTCTTTTTCCAACCGCTGGCTCATGCGCCCAGAATCTCGCGCACGGCGGCGATGACGCGGGTTTGGTCATCGTCCGTCATCTTGGTGTACAGCGGCAGCGTCACTTCGGCCTCGAACGCCGCGTCGGCCACCGGGAACTGCTCGCGCGTCAGCTGGTAGCCGTCGCGCCATACCGGCTGGCGGTGCAGCGGAATGAAGTGCACCGAGCAGCCGATGCCCTTCTCCGCCATCCTGGCGATGAAGTCATCGCGCGAAATGCCGGCCTCCGGCTTGAGGCGCACCGGGTACAGGTGCCAGGCGTGGTTGCTGCCCTCGTCCTTAGCGCGCGCCGGCAGTATCAGCGGCAGGCCAGCCAGCTCGCGGTCGAAGCGCTGGGCCATGACTTCGCGCTTTTCGTAGAAGCCGCGGATTTTCTTCAGCTGATGGATGCCCATCGCTGCGGCGGTGTCCGGCATATTGTACTTGTAGCCCGGCGCGACCACTTCGTAGAACCAGGCCGGCGTCTTGGACACGTAGCGGTCGAAGGCGTCGCGGCTGATGCCGTGCAGGCGCATCACCTTGCAGCGGGCGATGATGTCCTTGTGCTTGGACACCACCATGCCGCCTTCGCCGGTGGTCATGGTCTTGTTGGCGTAGAAACTGAACACGGTGACGTCGGAATCCAGCGTGCCCACCAGCTTGCCCTTGTAGTAAGTGGGCATGGCGTGGGCGGCGTCTTCCACCACTTTCAAGCCATGCTCTCGGGCGATGGCGATGATTTCGTCCATGTCGCAGGCCAGGCCGGCGAAGTGCACCGGCATGATGGCCTTAGTCTTGGGCGTGATCGCGGCGCGGATCGCATCCGGACGGATATTGAAAGTTGCGGCGTCCACGTCCACGCACACCGGGTGCGCGCCCAGGTAGCGCACCACTTCGGCGGTGGCGGTGAAGGTGTAGGACGGCACGATCACCTCGTCGCCTTCCTTGATGCCGATCGCCTCCAGCGCCAAATGCAAGCCGGCGGTGGCGGAATTCACCGCGATGGCCTCGACGCCGTCGCCCAGGAAGGCGGCGAAATCGGCTTCGAACTGCTTGGTCTTGGGCCCAGTCGTCACCCAACCGGAACGCAGCGCGTCGACGACTTCGTTGATCTCTTCCTCGCCGATGTCCGGCAAGGCAAACGGCAAAAATTTCTGTTCGCTCATTTCTCAGTCTTTCGTCTTAGCGCGGCCTAGCATGGCCGCCGTCCATGTCCATCGCCGCGCGCCTCGCGCGCGGCCTGCAAAATCTTGCGTAGGGCGGAAGCCCCAAAGGGGTGTTCCGCCATTACCATTTATCTCTTGCAACGGCAGAGGCGGAACGCCCGCTATGCGGGCTTCCGCCCTACGCCAAAATCACAGCTTCACCGCCGCCAGAAAGCGGCGCGCCAGCACCGCGTAATCGTGGTTGGCCAGCACATAGGCCTTGCCCGCCGCGCCCATCGCCTCGCGCTCGGCCAGCGGCAGCACCGCCATGCGCTTGACCGCGTCTGCGATCACGGCCGGATCTTCCACGCCGATGCTGATGCCGGCGCCGGCATCGCGCACCATGTCATTGCCGGCTTCCACCGAGTGGATCACCGGCTTGCCCGCCATCATGTAGTCGAACAGCTTGTTCGGGTTGATGCCGAAGCGGTAGATAGGCAGCTTGCGCCAGCCTATGTACAGCGCGTCGCACTCGGCCAGGAAGGCCGGCACGCTGCGCTTGCCGATGGACGGCAGGAACAGCACATTGTTCAGCTTCAGCTCGGCGGCTCGTGCCACCAGGGCTGGCTTGTCCGGGCCGTCGCCGACCAGCACAAAGGTCACCGGCGCGTCCTGCATCCGCGCCGCCGCTTCCAGCAGATAATCCAGCGCATTGGCCAGGCCGTGGCCGCCGGCGTAGCCGACGACGAAACGGCCATGGGCTTTCAGTTCAGCCAGCCGCATGCGGTGTTCGGCCGGCAAGGCTTGCGCCTCGCCCTGCCACTCCGTCACATCCACGCCGTTGGGAATCACCGCGTATTTTTCCAGCGCCATGCCGTGCGCCATCATGTAGTCCTTGGCGCAGGGCAGCATGGACACTACGGTGTCCGCGCGCTTGTAGCCGAAGTCCTCGGCCCATTGCAGCAGGCGGATGAAGGGGTGCTTCGGCGACATGCCGCCCACTTCCACCGGCGTCAGCGGCCACAAGTCATGCACCTCGTACACCAGCCGCGCGCCGGTCTTGCCGGCAATCCACGCCGCCGGGATGGTGTCCAGCGGATAGGTGGACGAGGCGATCACCACGTCCGGCTTCCATTGCTTCAGATAGCGGCCAGACAGGCCCATCACCTTGCCGAGGAAGCTGAAAATGTTCAGCACCCGGCCCACGCCGTTGCCCTCGTAAGGACGTGTCTTGCACCAGGTGTAGCGGATGCCATCGATGTCTTCGTCCAGATATTTTCCCGGCACTTGCGGGTGGGTCTGCCGCAGGTGGGACACATCGGCCGCCAGCATGTTCACTTCGTACCCGGCCTTCACCCATTCCCGCGCCAGATAGTAGGGGCGGAATTCCATGCCGTGGCGCGGGCTGCCGGCGTAGTGGTTGATGTAGAGTATTTTCATTATTCGATATCGCCACGAAACCCACGAAAGACACGAAATACATTCGCAAGCTCGTTTGAAAATGACTTCCTTGTTTCGTGTTCTTTCGTGGGTTTTGTGGCTAAAAATCAGGATGATAAGGACGCATACAGCGCCACCAGCTTGTCGGCTTCCGCCGCCCAGCTGTATTTGCTCAGCACCGCCCGCTTGCCGGATTCGCCCAGCTGGCGCATGCGGTCTTCATCGCCCAGCAATTCATTGATGGCCGAAGCGATGGCGACGGCATCCTGCGGGTCTACCAGCACGCCGCAGCCGGCGTCGTCGACGATCTCGCGCCAAACCGGGAAGTCGCTGGCGATCACCGGCATGCCGGCGGCCATGTATTCGAATAACTTGATCGGTAGCGCATCCACGTAATTGGGCGTGGGGAACAAAGTCACCAGGCCGATTTTGCTCTTGGCCAATACCTCGATCACGTCCTTACGATCCAACAACCCCAGATCGTTGACGCGCGCCCAGCCTGGCTGGGCCGTTAGCTTGGCCTTCAGATCGCTCTCGCTCCATGGGCCGGCCAGATTGAGCCGGGTGGAGGTGTCAGGCAAGGCGGCGACAATCGGCTCGATGCCGCGGATGCGGCTGATGCCGCCGATATAGCACACCTCGTTGCGGCGGCTTTCCCACGGCGTGTCGCGCACCAGCTCTTCCAGAATCGGGAAGTTGCAGACATCGAGCGCGTTGGCACCCAGTTTCTCGAAGCGTTTGCGGATGTGCGGGGTGGAAGTGACGATGGCGTCGAAGCGGCGCGCCGCCCAGTCTTCCAGCGTCTCGAAGCCGCCGGACACCAGCGGGCGCACCGCGCCGGGTATCCAGTGCTTGGCCAGGATCTGCCGCGGCACATCCTCATGCACGTCATACACCACCTTGATGCCGGCCTGTTTCAGCCGCACGCCGGCGGGAATCAGCTCGGGATCGTGGAAATGCACCACGTCAGGCCGCAGCTTCAGCGCGGCCTGGTAGACGCGCTTGACGGTGCCGGTCATGCGAGCGAAACGGCCGCCCGTCTTGGGGCCGACGTCGTGGATGCGCACGCCGTTGCGGATTTCCTCGCCCAGGCCATCGGCGACGATCAGCGTCACCTCATGGCCGGCCGCCGCCAGCGAGCTGCATTCTTTAACGAAGATGCGGATGTCGTGACGCGGGTGGGCGGAGGTCAGGTGGGCGATTTTCATTACAGTTTCAAACCTTTATTTGTTGCTTGGCCACCCCAAACAGACCAAACCCTTTGAGCCACGAAACCCAGGAACCACTCGAACGCGTGCCAAGCATTTTATTGAACCTGCGCCAATTCGGGTTCTGGATGCTGGCTAATGGTTTCGTGTCCTTTCGTGTCATTCGTGGCAAAAAATTAAATTAACTCTCGATACAACGCGGCAAAGCCGGCCATATTGGCCTGATGCAGCGCCTTGGCCGCCACCAGGCCGCGATTCATCTCGGCGATAGCCTGCAAGGCCGCGTCATCCTCGGCGCGGGCCATGGCGCGGCACAGCTCGGGGCCCAGACGGCCGACATCCTCGGCGATGGCGCCGTTGAGGCCGTCTATCGTCCATTCGCCATTGGCCGGCAGATTGGACAGCAGCGGAAAGCAGCCATGCCCCATCGCTTCCAGCAGGCTGATGCTGGTGGCGTCGGACCGCGGCACGCTGACGAAAACGCGCGATTCGGCATACAGCTTGCCCAGCGTCGCGCTATCGACAAACCCCGTGAATTCCACGCGCTTGAGGCCCAGCGCCGCCGCCAGTTGTTTCAGGCCATCCGTTTCGCTGCCGCTGGCGGCGACGACCAGATTCCAGTCGTCGAAGCGGCCGCTGCTTTCCACCTCGGCCCAGCCCTGGAGGATGGCGTCGATGCGGTATAGCGGCTTGTGCAGCCGGCAGGACAGTACCTGTTTCTGTTTGGCCGCGATGATCGGCGCCGGCGGCAAGACATCGATGCCGTAATTGAGCAGCGATATCCGGCAATCGCCGGCCAGTTCGCGGATTTTCGCCGCCATGTACAGCGAGTCCGAAGTGATGGCCGCCGCGGCTTGCAGATTGCCGCGCACCATGGCCCGCATCAGCCGGTTCTGGTCCGGCAGCAGCAGCACATCGGACCCCCAGGCAGTCAGCAGCATCGGGATGCTCGAGCCGCGCAGCGCGCGGCGCGCGTGCCAGGCCACGCTGTTGGCCTGGTGGACGTGGACCACGTCGGGTCTCACCTCGGCGATCCAGGCCTTGAGCCGGCCGGCGGAAGACCAGGCCTTCAGGCTGAAGTCCACGCGCAGCACAGCTTTCAAATTGGCCGGCCGCTTATCCGCCGGCACCTCGCCGTTGCTGGCCAGATACAACTCGTCCACATGCGGCGCGATGCCGGACAGGAAGCGCCAGGTATGAATCGAGGCCGAACCCACCACCAGCAGGCGGGCGATGCGATCAGTCATTGGCCCAGGCCTCATACAGCGGATGCAAGTCTGGATGCTGCGCCAACCATTCGGCGTCGGTATCGCGGGTATCGCCGACCACCCGCGCCGGATTACCGGCCAGGATGGCGAAATCGGGATAGTCTCCCGCCTGCACGAAGCTATAGGCCGACACGATGCTGCCCTTGCCCAAGACGACGCCCGGCATCAACACCGAATGCGGACCGATGAAGCTGTATTTGCCGAGCTTGGTCGGCTTCTTCAGGTAACCCGCATGATTGCCGCGGTCCAAGTATTCGCGGCCGTACAGCCGGATCGCCACATGGCTGGAGTGCGTCAGCAGGGACACATAGTTGGTGATCTGACAGCCCTCGCCTATGTACAGGCCGCCGGATGAGTCGATCAGGTTGAAGTGGCCGATATAGACATTGTCTTCGACCATCAGCTTGTCGATATGCTCGATCCGCGTCATGTTGGAGACGCGGGTACGCTTCAGGTACGCGCCGTCGCCGCGACGGAAGCCGTATACCATCCGCGGCCTGATCCAGGCAGACAGCCGGAAGCGGATGCGGCTGAATAATCCATGCCAATTCATCGTGCCGCCTTATAAAGCCAGGTGAAATAAGCAATGAAATAGCCGGCCATCACCACCGAGACCAGCTGGAAAGTCGCCACCGCATCCTGCCAGATATGGAAGCCCAACCATAGCGACCCCAGGAACAGCACGGCCTGCACCAGGGACAGGAAAAACGCGAAACGTTGCCGATTGATCACCGGCGGCACCATGCCCAGCGGCGAGGCGACGAAATGGAACAGGATGAACAGCGACATCGCCTCGGCGTAACGACCGGCCTCGCTCCAGTTGGCGCCGAACACCAGCGAGAACAAAGGCTCGCCGAAAATCTGGATCACCAGAAAGGGGAACATCGCCATGCCGAACAAGGTCAGCATCATCTTGCGCAAAATGGGCCGCAGCGGCAGCCCTTGATTCCGCGCCTCCGCCAGTTCCTTGTAGGCCACTTGCGCCACTGCCTGGCCGATGAAGGCCGCCGGCAGCTTGAGCACCCGCATCATCAGGCCATACATGCCGACGGCGGAGGTGCCAGCCAGCACCGTCAACACCACCAGCGTGGCCGAATCCAACAACGCCGTGCTCAGGGCATGCGGCGCGTTGATCTTGGGAAACTCGATATAGGCAAGCGCGGCGCTGCGCATGTCCTGGCGGTTGACGTCACGGTGCCAGGCGAACTTGGCCTTGAGATCGGCCCAAGCCTGCGCCAGCAGCGAACCCAGCTGGCCGGCCAACTGGCCCAGAATCAGCCCGCCGGCGCCGGCGCCCAGCCAACCGGCCAGCACCTGGGTGCCGGCCATGCCGAACGACTGCGCCATCCGGCCATTGGCATTGGCCTGGTAGCGGCGATGGCGGTTGTTCCAGTTGGTCCAGGCCTGCATCAACCCGGCCAGCAGCACCGACAGCGGCAACAAGGCCAGCCACGACTGCAGCGCCGGCGCGCCCAGGTGGGCGGCGATATGCGAATGTCCGCCCAGCAGCACCACCAGCGCGATCAGCAGCGACAAAGCGCCGGCGCACAGGATGGACAAGCCCATCAGATTGCTGGCCCGCTTGTCGTCGGCCGGCAGCACGATGGCCATCTCATAGCGCGCGGTGGCCAGCACGGCCAAGGTCGACATCCAGGACACGTATACGGTCTGGATGCCGACTTCATGCGGGTTGTACAGGCGCGTGATCAGCGGCGACACCAATAGCGGCACCACCTGGGCCACGGCGGCGCCGGTGACCAGGGTGATGACATGGCGGACAAAGCCGCTTTTCGGCACGCGCAGCGACGACAAGGTCAGCATGCTCCTCAGCCCAGCGCCTTCTTGACAGCGGCCACAATGGCGTCTTGCGCTTCTTCCGTCAGGAAGGGGTGCATCGGCAGACTCATCACGCGCTTGCCTGCGGCTTCTGCATGCGGGAAGCTGCCTTCAGCCAGGCCCAGGTGGGCGAAGGCCGGTTGCAGGTGCAGCGGAATTGGGTAGTGCACAGCGGTCGGCACGCCCAGTTCCTTCAACTTGGCCTGAACATCGTCGCGATGATCGACCTCGATGGTGTACTGGGCGTAAACGTGGGTATTGCCCGGCTGGATCACCGGCACGCGGGCCACATCCTGCAGCAGCGCGCTATAACGGGCGCCGATGCGCTCGCGGGCGGCCACTTCATCCGGGAAGCTCGGCAGCTTGGCCAGCAGCACGGCGGCCTGAATGGTATCCAGGCGGCCATTCAGGCCGATCACCGGATGATGGTAGCGGCGATCCTGGCCATGCACGCGGATTTCGCGAATCTTCTTGGCCAGCGCGTCGTCGCTGGTGAACACCGCGCCGCCGTCGCCATAGCAACCCAGCGGCTTGCTGGGGAAGAAGCTGGTGCAGCCTATGGTGGACAGATTGCCGGACTTCTTGCCGTGCTGGCTGGCGCCGAAGCTCTGCGCGCCGTCCTCGATCACCGGGATGCCATGCTTGGCGGCGATGGCGTTGATGGCGTCAAAGTCCGCGGCCTGGCCATACAGGCTGACCGGCATGATTGCGCGGGTAGCCGGCGTGATCGCCGCTTCCAGCAGCACCGGGTCCAGGTTGTAGCTGACCGGGTCGATATCGACGAATACCGGCTTGGCGCCCAATAGCGCGATCATCTCGCCGGTGGCGATGAAGGTGAACGGGGTGGTGATCACCTCGTCGCCGGCGCCGATGCCCAATGCCATCATCGCAATCAGCAGCGCCTTGGTGCCGTCGCATACCCCAATGACGTGCTTGGCGCCGCAGTAGGCGGCCAGTTGCTCCTCCAGCTCTTTGACTTCAGGCCCCATGATGTACTGGCCATGGTCCAGCACCGTGTGGATGCGGGCGTCGATGTCGGCTTTCAGATGCTGGTATTGCGCTTTCAGATCAATGAACTGGATGGACATGTTTCAAGCTTCCATTTGCCACGAAACCCACTAAAAGCACGAAAATAAGCGCGGAATTTCCAAATTGCGCACCTGCGCGTCCGATCTACTATTTTTCGTGTCGTTTCGTGGGATTCGTGGCTAAAAAATCAAACCGGCGTGCAATGATTGCCGCCGACCTCGTAATGAATGCCGCAAGTCGGACACGGGTGGGTGCCGATATCGTTGGACAGCCGCTCGCCGCAGGCGCACATCCAGCCGATGCGCTTGGCGGGCGCGCCCACCATCAGCGCGTAGGCCGGCACATCCCGCGTCACCACCGCGCCCGCACCGATGAAGGCGTACTCGCCGACGGTATGGCCGCAGACGATGGTGGCGTTGGCGCCAATCGACGCGCCTTTTTTCACCACGGTGCGGCGGTACTCGTTCTTGCGGTTGACGTGGCTGCGCGGATTGTTGACGTTGGTGAACACCATGGACGGGCCGCAGAACACATCGTCCTCCAGCGTCACCGCGTCGTAGATCGAGACGTTGTTCTGCACCTTGACGTTGTCGCCGATACGCACATCGTTGCCGACGAACACGTTCTGCCCAAACGAGCAGCCCTTGCCGATCTGCGCGCCAGTGCAGATATGGACCCAGTGCCAGACACGGGTGCCTTCGCCTATGGTCGCGCCTTCGTCGACGATGGCGCTGGGGTGGATGGTGTAGTTCATTTCTAAAAACCCTTCATTGGCCACGAAAACCACAAAAAACACGAACGAAACTACAAAACTACACGAATGATTTCCGCTTTCGGGTATGCAAAACTCACCAGCAGTCCAACCCGGATTCCGGTCGCCTTCAGGTAATTAAGCACCTGCGCCCGGTGAGCATCGCCAACTTTGGATTGCGCTTTCAACTCCAACAAAACGCGGTCCTCCACAATCAGATCGGCACAATACTCGCCAACCTCTTCGCCTTTGTAGCAGATCGTCAGAGGACATTGCGCCTGGACGGCCAAACCTTGCTTTTTCAACTCGGAGAACAAGGCCCGCTCGTATACCTTTTCCAGAAATCCATGCCCCAACTCACGATAAACCTCAAACACACAACCTTGTATCCGATAACAAAGTTCCTGTTCGAGCATGCTTTCGTGTTCTTTCGTGGTTTTCGTGGCCAAACTATAATCAGTAATCCAGCGGCAAGCTGACGCGGCGGCCGTCGCGGGCGGACAGGTACATCGCAATCAGCAGCTCCAGCGACTTCAAGCCTTCGCGGCCGTCGGTTTCCGGCGTGGCTTCGCCGCGCATGGTCTTGATCACGTTGTCGTAGTACAGCGGGTGGCCGAAGCCATACACGCTGGTTGTCGCATAGCTGGCATTCTTGATCTCGTCGTCCATGGCATGCGGCTCGGCGAACTCCCAGTGCTGGATTTCGTTGACGGCCACGCCGCCGACGCGCACCGAACCCTTTTCGCCCAGGATGGTGATGCTGCCTTCCAGATTCTTCGGGTAGGTCAGCATGGTGACGTTCATGCTGCCCAGCGCGCCGGAGCGCCACTTGACGCTGACGGTGCCGGTGTCTTCCACCTCGATATTGCGCGCCAAGGTGGCGGTGTAGGCCTGCACGCTCTCAACGGGGCCGATCAGCCAGTCCAACAGGTCGACATAGTGGCTGGCCTGGTTCATGAAGGCGCCGCCGTCAAACTCCCAGGTGCCGCGCCAGCCGGCCGCGTCGTAATACTCTTGCGGACGGGTCCAGAACACATTGACGTTGACCATGTAGATGCGGCCGAAGCGCTTTTCCGTCATCGCGCGCTTCAATAGCTGCAGCGTGTCGTTGCGGCGGTTCTGCTTGACCACGAACAGGTATTTCTTTGCCTTGTCCGCCGCCTTGACCATTTCCAGGCCATCTTCCCAGCGGGTGGCCATCGGCTTCTCGGTCATCACATGGAAGCCCGCCTCGGAACACTCGATGCTCTGCGTCGGATGCAGGCCGGACGGCGTGGTCAGGATGACGATGTCGGCGTTGGTTTGCGCCAGCATATCAGTCAGGCTGGCATGGCCGCGGGCGCCGGTGCGCTCGACGGCGGCTTTCAGCGCGGCCGGATCGATATCGCAAACATCCACCAGCTCGGCGCGGTCGGCGTGCTTTTCCAGCGCGCCGAAATGGTTGTTGGCGATGCGGCCGCAGCCCACCAGGGCGAAGCGGATCTTGCGGTCGGTGATCGGGGGAAGGTGCAGGGTTTGCATATTACGCGATACCTTTATGAGCCACGAAACCCACTGCAAAACACGAAAACCGCCCCGCTTCCGGGTTTGGCTTTCGTGGATTTCGTGGGTTTCGTGGCAAAAAAATCAAGCCTTGACGATATTGTCGGCCGGCTGCAGGTACTTGCCGCGGCTGTCCACCAGCAGCTGGGCTTTGGCCTTCAGCAGCTCGTAGTCGAACTTGTCGTGGTCGGTGGCCAGCAGCACGCAGTCATAGCTGGCGATGGACTCGGCGGTCAGCGGCACGCTGGACAGCTCGAAGTGGTGCTCGCGCATCTTCGGGAACACCGGCACGTGCGGATCGCTGTACGCCACTTCCGCGCCCAGATCGCGCAGTTTTTCCATCAGGAACACCGACGGGCTTTCGCGCATGTCGTCGACGTTCTTCTTGTAGGCGATGCCCAGCACCAGCACCTTGCTGCCGTTGATGGCCTTCTTGCGCAGGTTCAGCGCGGCCGCCACCTTGGACACCACATAGTCCGGCATATTGGAGTTCACTTCGCCGGCCAGCTCGATGAAGCGGGTATTGACGCCGTATTCGCGCGCCTTCCAGGTCAGGTAGAACGGGTCGATCGGGATGCAGTGGCCGCCCAGGCCCGGGCCCGGATAGTAGGGCACGAAGCCGAACGGTTTGGTGGCCGCGGCGCGGATCACTTCGTGGATGTCGATGCCCATCTTGTCGGCGACGATCTTCATCTCGTTGACCAGGCCGATGTTGACCGCGCGGTGGATGTTCTCCAAGAGCTTGGTCATTTCCGCGGCGCGGGTGGACGACACCGGCACCACTTTGTCGATCACCGCGCCGTATAGCGCCACGCCGATTTCCTGGCAGGCTTCGGTCACGCCGCCGCATACCTTGGGAATGGTGCGGGTGGTGAAGTCCGGATTGCCCGGATCTTCGCGCTCCGGCGAGAACACCAGGAAGGCGTTTTCGCCGACCTTCAGGCCGCGCGACTCGATGCGCGGCAGCAGTTCTTCGTCGGTGGTGCCCGGATAGGTGGTGGACTCCAGCGAGACCAGATGCCCTTCGCGCAGGAAGGGCACCAGGCTGTCGATGGTATTCAGCACAAAGGACAGGTCCGGCTCGCGGTATTTGTTCAGCGGGGTCGGCACGCACAGGATCAGGGTGTCGGCTTCGCCGGCGCGGGAAAAGTCGGTAGTGGCTTCGAAACCGCGGGTCAGGGCGGTGGCGATGCTGTCGGCGGAGATGTGCTCGATATAGCTCTTGCCGGCCATCAAGGCATCGACCTTGCTCTGGTCGATGTCGAAGCCCAGCACCTTGTAGCCGACTTCGGCGAAACGCAGCATCAGCGGCAGGCCGACATAGCCCAGCCCCACGATGCCGATCACAGCGGATTTGTCCGCGATACGATTGAGCAGTTGCTGCTTGATCACGATGAATGTCCCAACAGGATGTAAAAGCTTGAGCGGCGGACGCCCGTCCACCGCCCGGTCATTCGGTACTGACTGTATTGTCCCGCCACGTCTGACCCGGGCCCGCAGCCCGAAACCGGCGCGCAACGCGCATGCAGCTTGGCATTATACGCCGCGCCGCGCCGGCTTTTGGGTAAGCAAACGTAACCGATCCGCCGATTTTGCGGCGGATTTGTCCTGGCTCAGATCAGCAGGTGGCCGGCGGTCTGCTGGTTGGTTTGCTTCAGCCGGTTGACGAATTCGCCAAACTCCAAGCCAAAGCGTCCTTCCAGCTCGTCAGCGCGTTTCTTCAGCGCCTCCCACTGCGTCAGCGTCGGACTCTGGCGGAAAGCCATGACCGCGACGTTGCCGTGAGTGGCCGCAGGCAATTCGATCACCCGACCTTCAAAAACGTTCAACAGACGCTCGATGAAGCTGTGGTAGCGCTTGTCGCCGCTCCACCAATTGGTGACGAATACGCCCTTCGGGCTCAGCGCACGCTTGCAGTCCTCGAAAAAGTCCTCCGTGGTCAGCGCATCGACGATCTGCAGTCCGTCGAAGCCGTCCACCAGGATGGCGTCGGTGGAGCCGCGGAAGATCTTCACGTAGTCCGCGCCGTCGGCCTCGACGATCTCGAAGAAATCGCCCTCCTCCGGCAGCTGGAAAAACGCGCGCGCCACCGCGATCACCTGCGGATTGATGTCCACCGCCACGCTGACCGCGTCCGGCAGATATTCGTCGATGAAGCGGGCGAACGAGCCGCCGCCCAGGCCGATCTGCAGGATGTGCTGCGGGTTGTCGTTCCACAGCAGGAAACCCATCATCGCCCGGCTGTAGCTGAGCACCAGATCGGCCGGATCGTCCAGGTCCATCGAACTCTGGATGGTTTCCGAACCCAGGTGCAGCGAGCGGATATTGCCCTCTTCCGAGATTTCCACTTCCGGCATTTCCTCCACCGCGGCGCGCACGCGGCGGCGGAACGGATGCAAAGCCCTACGCGCCACAGCTGTCTTCCTTGGGACGGGAGTCCAGAATGCTGATGGTGCGCTTCTTCGGTGCCTCATCAACGTCATCCGCATCCGGCGCCGGATCGCGGAACTCTTCCTTGTCGAAGGCGGTGTCGCCATCGGCGAACGGCGCGTCGCCGGTCTTCAAACCGACAAAGTCGAACAGCTCCGGGTCGGCCAGATGCGACGGGACAACGTTTTGCAGCGCGCGGAACATGCTCTCCACGCGGCCGGGGAAACGCTTG
Source organism: Chromobacterium sp. ASV23 (assembly GCF_016428945.1). Taxonomy (NCBI): domain Bacteria; kingdom Pseudomonadati; phylum Pseudomonadota; class Betaproteobacteria; order Neisseriales; family Chromobacteriaceae; genus Chromobacterium; species Chromobacterium sp. ASV23. The sequence goes on along the minus strand of NZ_JAELTR010000015.1, from coordinate 46,036 downwards.
TCCCAGTCATTGACCATTTCCTTCACCACCTGGCGCTGCAGATTGGGCTGCGAGCCGCACAGATTGCACGGAATGATGGGGAACGCTTTCCAATCGGCGTAGCGGATGATGTCCTTTTCGCGGCAATAGGCCAGCGGGCGGATCACCATGTGGCGGCCGTCGTCGGACACCAGCTTGGGCGGCATCGCCTTCATCTTGCCGCCGTAGAACATGTTCAGGAACAGCGTATGCAGGATGTCGTCTCGATGGTGGCCCAGCGCGATCTTGGTGGCGCCCAACTCGTCGGCCACGCGGTACAGGATGCCGCGGCGCAGGCGCGAGCACAGGCTGCAGGTGGTCTTGCCTTCCGGCACCAGCCGCTTGACGATGGAGTAGGTGTCTTCCTCGACGATGCGGTACTCCACGCCGATGGACTCCAGATACTGCGGCAGCACATGCTCCGGGAAGCCCGGCTGCTTCTGGTCCAGATTGACCGCGACGATGGAGAAGTGGATAGGCGCGGACTTCTGCAAGCCCAGCAGGATGTCCAGCAAGGTATAGCTGTCCTTGCCGCCGGACAGGCAGACCATCACCCGGTCGCCTTCTTCGATCATATTGAAATCATTGATGGCGTCACCGACATGGTGACGCAGGCGCTTGGCCAGCTTGTTGCCTTCAAACGCGGCCTTCTTGGCTTTGTCGTCGAGCACGGCGTTCTGTTCGGACATCGGGATGCGGCTAAGAAATTGAAAAACAGGCGATTTTACCGTTTTCCGCCGCCAAAATCCATGGCGGCGAAAAACCGTTACAGCACGATGCTGCGTCCGCCATCCACCGCCAGGATCTGCCCGGTGACATAGCCAGCGTCCAGCAGCAGGAAAGCCACCGCGCGGGCGATGTCTTCCGGCACGCCGGTGCGTTGCAGCGGAATGGTGGCTTCTATCCTGGCGCGCGCCTCCGGGCTGAACGATGCCTCATCCTCCGGCCACAGATTGACGCCGGGCGCCACGCCGTTGACACGCACCGCCGGCGCCAGCTCGATCGCCAGGCTGCGGATCAGCTGGGCATGGCCGGCCTTGGCCAGGTTGTACACCACATGGCGCGCCATCGGCCGGTCGACGTGGATGTCGGCGATGCCGACGATGGCGCCGCCGCGGCGCGTCAGTTCCGGCGCCAGTGCCTGGCTCAGGAACAAGGGCGCTTTCAGATTGCTGCCCATCAGGTCGTGCCAGGCCGCCTCGTCGATCTGGCCCACTTCGGTCGGGAAAAAACTGGACGCGTTGTTCACCAGCCCGTCCAAGCGGCCAAACGCCGCCACCGCCGCCTCGGCCAAAGCCGGCAGCGCCGTCGTGTCCAGCAAATCGGCCTGGACCAGCTTCGCGCTATCCGGACGGATGGCGTTCAACTCCGCCGCCAGCGCCTCGGCCGCGGCGCGAGAGCCGCGGTAATGCAGCACCAGCCGCAAGCCGCGGCCATGCAGCAAACGGGCGATGCCCGCCCCCACCCGCCGCGCGCCGCCGGTAATCAGGACCACACGCTCATCTTGTTGTTGCTCTGTTAGCATTGCTTCCTCATTTCGAATTGCCCCTTCACGGGGACGGCGCTTTGCACCACAATCGCGCCACATTGTAGCAGGACGAAAACCATGACCACCCTACCCGCCGCCAGCCCCGAGGCGCTGGCCGTCAGCCAGGCCCTGTGCGGCCGCATCCGCGAAGCGATAGCGCAAGCGGGCGGCTGGATACCGTTTTCGCATTATATGGAATTGGCGCTGTACGCGCCCGGCATGGGTTACTACGCCGCCGGCAGCCGCAAGCTCGGCGAAGCCGGCGACTTCATCACCGCGCCGGAACTGACGCCGCTGTTTGGCCAATGCCTCGCGCGCCAGCTGGCTGAACTGCTGCCGCAAACGGCCGGCGCGATCTACGAATTCGGCGCCGGCACCGGCAAGCTGGCGATAGACCTGCTGGCCGAGCTGGAAACGCTGGGCTGTTTGCCGCAGAAATACGTCATCCTGGACCTGTCGCCGGACTTGATAGACCGCCAGCGAGACAATATCCGCGCCGCGCTGCCGCGCTTGGCGGATCGCGTCGAATGGGCCAGCCGGCTGCCGGACGCCATCGACGGCATCGTCATCGGCAACGAATTGCTGGACGCCATGCCCTGCGAAATGGTGTTCCGCGACGAAAACCGCCAGTTGCGCCAGCGCGGGGTGACGATACGCGACGGCGCCCTCTGCTACGAAGACCGCGACTTCGCCGACGCCCGCCTGGCTGAGCTGGCCGCGCAGCTGGTGCCGGACATCCCGCGCTACGAAACCGAAATCAGCCTGGCCAACCGCGGCTTCATCGCCACCGTGGCCGGCGCGCTGAAGCGCGGCGCCATGGTGATGATCGACTACGGCCATGCGGCGTCCGAGTACTATCACCCGGAACGCAGCATGGGCACGCTCTTGGGCCACTACCGCCACCACACGGTGCAGGACCCGTTCTACCTGCCCGGCCTGATGGACCTGACCTGCCACGTCGACTTCACCGCCGTCGCGCAGAGCGGCATAGACGCGGGTCTGGACCTGATTGGCTACACCAGCCAGGCCCAGTTCCTGCTCAACTGCGGCCTGACCGAGCTGCTGCAGCAATGGGACGCCAACGACGTCAAAACCTATCTGCCGGTGGCCAAGGCCGCGCAGCGGCTGCTGTCGCCGCAGGAAATGGGCGAAACCTTCAAGGCGATAGGCTTCGGCAAAGGCGTATCGATAGACTGGCTGGGCTTCACCCGCGGCGACCGCTGCTACACGCTGTGATTTTTTTGGAAGCGGACTTGACAGCCCATTAGTCGCTGCGTATAGTTCGCGTCTCGGTGCAAGCGCATCGAAAACGTGGCGAATTAGCTCAGTCGGTTAGAGCGACGGAATCATAATCCGCAGGTCCGGGGTTCGAGTCCCTGATTCGCCACCACAGTTTGGAGAAAACGCGCAAGCGGGTTCTCACGGCGAATTAGCTCAGTCGGTTAGAGCGACGGAATCATAATCCGCAGGTCCGGGGTTCGAGTCCCTGATTCGCCACCAATAACATCAAGGGGTTGCAAGATTTTTCTTGCAACCCCTTGATGCATTTGACGCCTTGCAGGCTCGCCTTGCCCGCAAAATCCATCCCGACACCAATCTCGCCGTCCCTCGGATCATTCACTCCCCCATGCCGCTCCGCAAGCGCCGGCGAACGCCGGTTAATCAGAGCCCCCGGCATTTCCCAGACCGTTCGCTTTCTGGCGCACAGCCATCGGCTTCCGGAACAGCGCCGCGCCCCACAGCGCAAGCGGGTCGAAGTCATGCTCAGCATGATCGTTGTCTGCATAGGGGATCATCCCAAACCGGCCAAGTCTGAATGCCGCGGACCGGCATCCCGCTCAAGGCTGCGAAAAGCGAGCCTCGGCTTCGCTGTTCATTGCGCTAACAGGCTGTTTTGAAAAGGCTTAGCCGCGAGCGGGCTTGGCAGGAAGCTGCTCCCTACATCTGTAGCTCATCGGAAGATGCCCTAGGGAAACCGCCATGCCTCAGGCATGGCGAATGCGATGAATATTAAATTTTCTTAAAGAATTGAATATGGCGACGCGCATCGATCAATCGCGCGCGCGTCGTTAGCATCGTATTTCTAAATTTACATGGAAAGCGATGCGATGAATAAAATGAAAACGCTGTGCCTGGCGCTGATATCGGTGAATCTGGCAGGTGCCGCCATGGCTGACGTGATACCCAAGCCGGCAACCGAATTCACCCGGGAGGCCAACCGGAAAGTTCTGGCCGAGCTGCCGTTTGACGATACCCGCGACTTTGTCGACGCCAGCCGGGGATTCATCGCCCGCCCAGATTTCATGCAAATCAAAGACGACAAGGGCAATGTGGTGTGGGACATGGAGAGCTACAAGCGCTTCATCTCTAGCAACAAATCCGCGCCGGACACCGTCAACCCGAGCCTGTGGCGCAATGCCCAGTTGAACATGGAATACGGCCTGTACAAGGTCGCGGACCATATCTACCAGATACGCGGCTTCGACCTCTCCAACGCGACGTTCATCGAAGGCAAAACCGGCTGGATCGTATTCGACACGCTGCTGTCGCAGGAAACCGGCAAAGCCGCCCTGGACTTCATCAACAAGACGCTGGGCGAGCGCCCGGTCGTCGCCGTGGTGTACAGCCACCCGCACGCCGACCACTACGGCGGGGTGCGCGGCATGGTGAGCGAAGCTGACGTGCTGTCCGGCAAGGTGCCTATCATCGCCCCCGAGCATTTTTCGGAGCACGCGATCAAGGAAAACGTCATCGCCGGCAATGCGATGAGCCGTCGCGCCGTCTACATGTACGGCGCGATGCTGGAGCGCGGCGAGCGCGGCAGCATCAACGCGGGCCTGGGCCAGACCATCTCGTCCGGACAGGTGAGCCTGCTGCTGCCGACGCATGAGATCAAGCAGAGCATCGAGGAAATGGAGATCGACGGCGTGAAAATGGTATTCCAGTTGACGCCAGGAACCGAGGCCCCGGCAGAGATGAATACTTGGTTCCCCCAGTTCAAGGCTTTGTGGATGGCGGAAAATGTCACCAACACCATGCACAATCTGCTGACCTTGCGCGGGGCGGAAGTGCGCGACCCGATCAAATGGTCGGACGGGCTGAATACCACCATCGAGACCTGGGGAGACCAAGTGCAAGTCCGTTTCCAGAGCCACCACTGGCCGAGCTGGGGCAACGCCAATATCGTGGACGGTCTGAAGAAGCAGCGCGATTTGTACAAATACATTCACGACCAATCGGTGCGGATGCTGAACCAAGGGATGACGGGCGAGGAAATTTCGGAAACCATCCAGCTGCCGCCTTCCTTGAGCCACTACTGGCCCAATCGCGGTTACTACGGCACGCTGCGCCATAACAGCCGCGCAGTTTATCAGCGCTATATGGGCTGGTACGACGGCAACCCCTCCAGCCTGAACAACGAACCGCCGGAAATGGTCGCGCCCAAATACGTTCAATTCATGGGCGGCGAGGACGCGGTGCTGAAAAAAGCCGCCGAGTCCTATCAGAAAGGCGATTACCGCTGGGTGGCTGAGGTGCTGAAGCATGTCGTGTTCGCCAATCCGAAAAACCAGCCGGCCAAGGAGCTGCTGGCCGACGCCTACGAACAGCTGGGCTATCAGGCGGAATCCGGCCCGTGGCGCTCCATCTATCTGCAGGGCGCCAGCGAACTGCGCAAAGGCCTGCCTACCGGCTCGGCGACCAAATCCAGCTCGCCGGACACCATACGCGAAATGACACCGGACATGCTGTTCGACTATCTGGCGGTTCGCCTGTTGCCGCAAAAGGCCGAAGGCCGGACGCTATCGTTGAATGTTCACTTCCCCGACATTGGCATTCACCGCGGGCTGAATCTGGAAAACAGCGTGCTCAATCACAGCCGGAAACTGAACAGCAAGGCCGATGCAGACATCACGCTGAGCAAGGCGACGCTGAATGCGATTCTGCTGCGGGAGATGACGCTGGAAGAGGCCATTTCCCAACGCAAGATCCGCATCACAGGTAACCAGCAGGCTCTGCCGCAACTGATGTCCATGATGGATACATTCCAGTTCTGGTTCCCCATCGTCACGCCGTAAAACCCGGCGCGCCAGCGCCGTCCGTCAACCGGGCGGCGCATCTGTTCCTCGAATCCACTCTCAAAGCATCACGCTGACTTCAAGATGAAACGACTGCTATTTCTCGCCTTCTTGGGAGGCGCGCTGCCTGTTTGCAAGTGCGCGGCCGCGGGTTTGTACCTGTACGAGCTGGGCTCCGAAGACGTCGGGCTGGCCAATGCCGGCGCGGCGGCCCGCGCCCAGGACCCCAGCACCATCGCGAGCAATCCGGCAGGCATGACCGAACTGAGCGGCAGCCAACTCAGCATCAATGGACAAGCGCTCTACGGCGATATCCCCTATGCGCTGGACAAAGACAGGCCGCGCGCGGGAGGCAGCCCCGGCAATGTGCTGGGCTGGTATCCCGGCGGCAGCATTTTCTATAGCCGGCAAATGGACGACAAGCTGGCGCTGGGCATGGGTTTGTACGGCAATTTCGGCATGGGTCTGGATTTCGGTGATTGGGCAGCCAGCGGCGTAGTCCGGGAAAGCACCTTATTGGGTGTCACGCTGCAGCCCAGCGCGGCCTACAGACTCAATGAGCAGTGGTCGATAGGGGGCGGGATAGGCGTCAATTACGGCGTGTTTTCCTTCGAACGCGATGCCTGGCGCGGACAGGGCAACCAGGCAGACCACGACTGGGCGCTGAGCGGCAAGCTGGGGGTGCTCTACAAGCCGGACGAGCGGACACGGGTCGGTTTGAACTACTCAAGCGAAACCCGCTTCCATTACCAGGCCGACGCGGCATTCGGAAACCTGTCTTTGCCGATAAACGCGCAGGTCAACGCGCCGCGTCAAGTGATGTTGAGCGGTTTCCGGCAGCTCTCGCCGCAACTGGCCATTCTCGGCAGCGCCGGTTGGCAGAACTGGAGCCGCTTCGGCGACAGCGAACTGGACATCGCCTCGGCCTCGGTCTCCGGCGAGAGTAGGCTGCGCAATAGCTGGCATGCTTCGCTGGGCGCGCAATATCAATGGAAGCCCAAGCTGCGCCTGAATGCCGGCGTGGCTTTCGACAGCAGTTTCTATCGCGATCAAAGCAATACCGCGCTGACGATGCCGTCGGGGAAATCCTGGCGTTTCGGCCTGGGCGGGCAGTACCAAGCGACGTCATCGTCCAGCATCGGCCTATCGCTTGAGTATCTGACATCGGACAATGCCCAGGTATCAAACCCATTGTACAAAGGAAGCTATCCTCACCCTCAGCTATATTTCCTGAGCCTGCAGTACGTGCAGAGGCTATGACCTAGTCCGCTCGTGCCCTTGTCAAGCCGGTGGCCAAACCGCTTTCCCCTGTCAATGCCCACCTGAAACAGAAGGACATTGAAGCCTTATAAGGTAGATCGATGGCAACGCGAGCCCATGACCTGAACCTGCTGACTGTTTTCGACGCCGTGATGCAGCAAGGCAGCGTCGCCAAGGCGGCGGAAAAGCTGGAGCTGACCCCCGCCTCCGTTAGCCTCGCGCTGTCGCGGCTGCGCGACTCGCTGGGCAAACCGTTGTTTGTCAGGAAGGGCCGGGGCATTGCGCCCACGCTTTATGCGCACCAACTGCACGCGTCCGTATGCGAGGAGCTGTACCGCATCGCCAACGCCTTGGGCATGGACGATGATTTCGACCCGGCTCGCAGCAAACGCCAGTTCGTTTTGGCCGGGCAAAGTTACTTCGATCAGATTTTTCTGGCCCACTGTTCCGCGTGGAGCCGGGAGGCGCCTGGCTTGCGCATCACCTTCCGGGCGGAAGAAGATAATTTCCACAAACCGATCGAGATGTTGTCCGAGCGGCAGGCCGACATTTATCTGGGCTCGCTGCCCATCAACCACCCTTCGATCCTGCAGCAATGCGTGGGAGAGGAAGAACTGGTCGTTGCCTGCTCGCGCAGCCACCCGAGAATTGGCGGCGGCCTGAGCCTGGATCAGTTCTTCATCGAGAATCACGCCACGCTGACCGAAGGGCGCTGCGGCAGTCTGTACCTGTATCAACTGTGCGATGCGCCGCTGCCCACGCGCAATGTGCGCTACCGCAGCGACTCCCTGCTGCACGTGATGGCGGCGGCGGCGCGAAGCGAGCTGTTATGCGTCACCACCGCCCGCCTGGCCAGATTATGGGAAGACACCCTGGCGCTACGCATTCTGCCGCTGCCATTCCCTCTGCGGCGCGTGCCCATTTATCTCAGCATCCACGGCAGCCAGGGAAATGATAAGGGCATTCAGTGGCTGACGGCGCAGTTGCGAAATATTTTCCTGGATAGCCCTCCGGCGATGGTGATGCGCTGACCGCCTGGCGCTTTGGCCGGAATGCAAACAGACGGATCTGAACACTTTTTGATTATGGAGAGACCGATGAGAGTCGCTGGCAGATATATGTTCCTGCTCGCAGCTGGCAGCTGCGCGCTGATGTCCCAGCCCGTCTGGGCCATGCCCCCCGGGATGGAGGAAAAAATAGCCGACGTGATGGTATGGGTTGTCGTGGTGGCCGTACCACTTGCCGCCCTGTATCTATTTTGGAAGGTACACGTACTGCCTGAAGTCTTCGCGGAAAAACACCACCACCCGCAAAAACGCGCCATCCAGGTACTGTGCCTGTTGTCGCTCGCTTTCGGTGGCTTGCTGTGGCCGCTCGCCTGGCTGTGGGCGTTCACCAAACCCACCTCCTACAAAGCGGCTTACGGCACGGACAAGCATGACGACTTTTTCCTCAAGCCTGATGGAGCCCATGGCGGACAACCACTGGACTTGGCGATTGTCGATGATGAAATCGTGCTGCTGCAGGAAAAGCTACAGCAGCTGTCGAAAAAGCGCGCTCTGATTATGGCGTCGCAGGAGAAAATAGCAGGCGAGGCCAGTCGCGCCGAAGGAGGCGATCATGCTTGAAATGATCATCGGCGGATACTGCGCGCTAGTTTGGCTGGTATTCATCAAGCTCAAGTGGTTCCCATGGAACATCAAAACCCAGGTCGGCGCCGCCACCGGCGCGCTGGCGCTTGCGGCCACCATTATTTTCACGATCAACGTAGTCACCCCCTCCTCCAACGACGTGCGCGTCATCAACTACGTTTCGGAAATCGTCCCGCGCGTCGCCGGCACGGTTACGCGGGTGGCGGTGGAGGGCAATACGCTGGTTAAAAAGGGCGACGTGCTGCTGGAGATCGACGATACGCCCTACCGCTTGCGTGTCAGGGAGCTGGAAGCGAAGCTGGCGGATACCATCGCCTCCGCCAAAACCCTGAAACAGGATCTGGATAGCGCGAAAAGCAGCACCTTGGCGGCTCAGGCGCATCTGGACCTGATGAGCAAGCGTCTGCAGGAGGCCAAAACGCTGGCCAAGGCGGGCGCAGGCAATGAATACGATGTGGAGAACTTTCAAGCCGAAACGAAGAAGGCCGAGTCCGCGCTGGCCTCGGCGAAAAGCGGCGAAGCAAAAGCGCAAATCCGGCTGGATGCCACGGTCGGTCCCGACTTGGCCAGCGTGGCGCAGATCAAAGCCCAATTGGATTCGGCCCGCTACGACTTGCGCTCCACCGTGATCCGGGCCCCCGCTGATGGCTACCCGATCAACGTCTCCGTGCGTCCCGGCAACTATCTGGTTCCCATGCCGTTCAAGCCTGCCTTGAGCTTTGTGGAACGCGAGCAACGCATTCTGGCGTTCTTCGCACAGAACGAACTGCGCTACATCCAGCCCGGCGACAAAGCCGAAATAGCCTTCCAGACGCTACCAGGCCAACTGGTGAAGGCCAAGGTGGACAGCATCGTCTGGGCCAATGGCCAGGGCCAGCTGCTGCAGTCCGGCCAGGTGCCCAATGCGCCGGTAGAAATGGCGCCCGCGCCTCTGGCGCAGAAGTACGCAGTCAAACTGACGCCCATTCAGCAAGAAGGGGAAGAACAAGCGGTCATCCCCATGGGCGCCAGGGGCGGAGCGGCCGTCTACACCGAAAAACTCGCGCCGCTGCACCTGCTGCGCATGGTGATGATCCGCGCGCAATCCCTGTTCAACTATCTTGTGCTGAAGCTGCACTGAGGAGATCGGGATGCCCAAGGCAACAATGCTACTACCCGGCCTCGTCGGCCTGGCGCTGATGGGGTGCGCCGTCTCTCCTCCGGAGCGTCAATCATTGACGCTAGAACACGCGCAGCTGCCCGCGCGCTGGAGCTCGCCGGCATCCGGGGAGTTCGACGCCGCCGTACTCGGTTTTGCCATCGACGCCAAGCTGCGCGCGCTGATAGAAGAAGCCATTCGCTACAACGCGGATTTGAAGCAGGCTGCGGCCAGAACCGAGCAGGCGCAGGCCGCGCTCAAAGCGGCTGCCGGGGCCAAACTGCCGATCGTGGCGCTTGGTGGGCAAGTCGGCAACTCCACTCTGCCGACTTCCAGCATGAGCACTTCCGGCATCGGGTTGGTCACCACATGGGAGGCGGATCTTTGGGGACGGCTGTCCGCAGAGCAAAACGCGGCCCATTCCCGCTTCCAGGCATCGGCGCAGGATCTGCTCTATGCCCGGCAATCACTCGCGGCCAATGTGGTCCGCGGTTGGATCGCGCTCAAGGAAAATGCGCAGCAGCTGGAAATCGCCCGGCAGATGCTGGATATGTCGCAGCAGCAGCTGGCTTTGATCGAGGTAGGCCAGAAAGTGGGGCGCAACACGCGTCAGGATGTGGCTTTGCATCAGGCCGCAATGGAGGCGCAACGCCAGCAGTTGCTGACCCTCGAACAAGCGCAATATCAGGCTCGCCGCGCGCTGGAGGTGCTGCTGGGCCGGTATCCGTCAGGAGAGCTGGCCACGCTCGGCCCCTTGCCTGCTGCGTCGGACGCCCTCCCGGCCGGCATCCCATCTGAAATGCTGAGCCGTCGTCCGGACGTTTTGGCTTCCGAACAACGTTTTGCCGCAGCTTTCTATGGCGTGGAGGCAGCCAAGCGCGCGCGGCTGCCTTCGCTCAAGCTGACGGGAGGGGTGGCTTACATAGAGGACTCGGCAGTTCTGCTCAAATCCGGCATAGACAACCCGCTTTGGGCGGTTACCGGCCAGTTGTTGGCTCCGATATTCACCGGGGGACAGCTGGCGGCCCAGGTAGAGGCGCAGAACGGAAAGCAACGCGAGGCGCTGGCCGCCTACAACCGGGCCGCGCTGAACGCGCTGGCCGAAGTGGAAAACAGCTTGACTGGCGAACGAATGCTGAAGGAACGCGAGCACGCGCTGCAAACTCAAGCCGACTCGCTGGCGCGCTCGGTACAGTACGCGTCGCTGCAAAAACAGGTAGGCAGGATAGACAATTACCAGTTGTTGCAGCAGAAGCTGAGCCTTGCGGCGGTCCAAGCCAGCCTGCTTCGCTTGCAGAGCACCCGCTTAGACAACCGCGTATCGCTGCACTTGGCGTTAGGGGGACAATTCCTAATCTGAGTCTCCTGCGGACATTGGCGGGCAAGGGGAGCGATGCCAAAGCGCTTGGCGCTTCACTCCGGAAACGCCCGCCGCAACAAGGCGGCCACATCCATCCGTCGGGCGTCCAGCGCCCCCAGCACCGGCCCCCAGCAGGCATCGGCGATGCGGCTGACGATGAAGCCGTCGGCCACCTGCTGCGGCGCATAGGCGCGCAGCAGGCAGCCTTGAACCGTCAGAACCAGCGACTGGGCCAAGCGCCGGCCCTGGATTTCCAGTTCTTCCGCCGGCCAGGCCGACAAATCGCGCAAATCCGCCAGCGCCGTGCGCAAGTCCGCATCGTCCCCCGCCAGCATCCGCAACTCGCTGAGCAGCCGCTGCCACGCTTCCGGCTCACGATGGATGGACTTCAACATGTCCAGGCACATCACATTGCCGGAACCTTCCCAGATCGAGTTGACCGGCGCTTCGCGGTACAGCCGCGCCATCGGCCCGGCATCGACATAGCCGTTGCCGCCGAACACCTCCATCGCCTCGCCGCACACCTCGACCGCGCGCTTGCATACCCAGAACTTGGCGGCCGGCAACACAATCCGCTTCCACGCCGCCTCATCGCGCTCGAAGGCCTGGGCCAGCCGCGCCGCCAGCCACAAGGCCGCCTCGCTTTCCAGCGCCAGCTCCGTCAGCACCGCGCGCATCAAGGGCTGCTCCGCCAGCCGCCTGCCGAAAACCATTCGCTGGCGGGCATAGGCCAGCGCCTGCACCACGCCCTGCCGCATCAAGGCGGCGCTGCCGATGACGCAATTGAGCCGGGTATAAGTGGCCATCTCGATGATGGTGGGAATGCCGCGGCCGGCCTCGCCGATCAGCACGCCCCAGGCGTCCTGGAACTCGACTTCGCTGCTGGAATTGCTGCGGTTGCCCACCTTGTCCTTCAGCCGCTGCACCGCCACCGCGTTGCGGCTGCCGTCCGGCCGCCAGCGCGGCACGTAGAAGCAGGACGGCGCGCCATCCGGCGTCTTGGCCACCACCAGATGGGCGTCGCTCATCGGCGCGGAAAAAAACCACTTGTGCCCGCGCAGCAGATATTCGCCGCCGCGCCCGCCCAGCCCGACCGGCGAGGCCTGGGTGGCATTGGCGCGCACATCGGAACCGCCCTGCTTTTCGGTCATGCCCATGCCTATCCAGGCGGAAGCCTTGTCCTCCAGCGGCACGTCGCGGCTGTCGTGGCCATAGCTGAACAGCTTGCTGCCGAGCTGAGACCACAACACCGGCTCCCGCTGCAGCAGCGGTATGGCGGCCTCGGTCATGGTGGCCGGGCACAACGATCCGGCCTCGACTTGGCCGTGCAGATAAAAACCCGCCAGGAAGGCCGCCCAGCGTCCGTTCCGCTCGCTATCGAATGGCAGGGACACCAGCCCCTGGCTGCGATACAGCGCCAGCAGCTCATGCCAGGCCGGGTGAAAGTCGACCCGGTCGATGCGCCGTCCGCGGCTGTCGAACGCGGCGAGCTGCGGCGGAAAATGGTTGGCCAGTTCCGCCTGCTCAAACGTCTCCGCCCGGCCCAACTGGTCGCCATACCCCACCAGCCACGGCTCGGCCCAGCCGCCGCCTGTGCGCGCCAGCACCTCGCGCAGGGCGTTGTCGGTGACAAAAAGGTTGTAGTCGCGTAACTCGTCGTATTGATTGCTTACCTGATGGGTCTGCCAACTCATGCGCCGCTCCAAAGGAAAGCGCCGCCGGCGGCGGCGCCCAAATGAACGTGTTGCCTGATGGTTTCAGCATAGTGGATGCGGCTGAGCGGCACAGCCGTCCCAAAGCCCATCAGCGCAGCGGCAGGTACACGTCGGTCAACAGCAAATGCTCAGGCGTGTCGCTGGCCAGGTTCAGATAATGGAAATACACAGGAAAATCGCGCGGCGTCTCGCCGCTGGCCGGCAGCCACGAACGGTACAGATACCACACGCTTTCGCCCAACTGATGGTGCGATCCCTGGTGGCGCACCACCGCGCAGCGGCCACCGGGAAGCTGCTTGGTGATCACGCCCTGCGGGTTGCTTGGCACCGGCGCCGCGACGCTGCCGCAAATGTCAAAACGGAATCGCTCCGGTTCGACGGTTTCCGGGTTGTCGTAGGCGATGCCGTAGGTCTGGCTGCTGGCAATCGGCGACAGGCCGCTCGCCTTGCGCCACTCGATGAAGCGCAGCGCGCTGTCGTTGACCCGCTCCGGCGGTCCCTGGTGCTCCAGCGCGGCGACCATGATAGGCGCGACGGTAACGATTTTGACTTCCATTTCTTCCATCCTCTCACTGACGGGGGGCGTCATCCGCGCATGCCAGCCGGCCCAATCGGGACGGCGGCGGAATTCGCTGGGCGATTGCCCCAGCGCCTGCCTGAAGGCGCGCGAAAATGACTCGGGATTGTCGAAACCGCAGTCCAGGGCGATGGCCGTGATGGCGCGCTGCGGCTGAAACGCCAGCCAGTACGATGCCCGGCGCAAGCGTTGCAAGGAGATATAGCGCGCCACGCTCACGCCCAGATACGCCGAGAACTGACGGTGAAAATGGAAGGGCGAAAAATGGGCCACCCGGCTCAACTGTTCCACGCTGAGCGGCTGGTCGAGGTGTCGCTCGATGTAGTTCAACACCGTGCCGAAGCGCCGCGCGTAGCGGTCCGTCTTGTCCATGTCCGTCCTCCATGGCCGCCACTATGCCGCAGCGCGCGGCGGGCTTCTTGACCTGGCTTGCTGTGTTGGCCTTGCCGGCGCAGGCGGGATGTCACACGCCCAACCGCCCCTCGCGCTGCAAACGCGCCGCCAGCTGCAGGAAGGCCCGCGCCGCCGGCGTGGCTTCGCTCTCGCTCAACACCGCCAGCCCGACGCGGCGCTTCACCGGCGGCGACAAAGGCCGGCTGACATAACCGGCCGGATACGGCACCTTGGGCAGCGCCATTTCGGCCACCAGCGTCACCGCCTCGCCGCTGGCGACGATTTCCAGCGTGCTCAGCAGTTGGGCGCAGCGGTAACGGATATTCGGCCGCAGACGGGCCGCCTGGAACAGATGGCTGACCAGCTCGGCGGAGCCGGCCTCAGTCAGCACGAAGGGATCGCCGCATAGCTCGGCCAGCGTCAAGGCGGATTTGCCAGCCAAGGCGTGATGGGCCGGCAGCACCGCGACCATCTGGTCCTCCAGCAGCGCGCAGGTATCGAACCGCGGCTCGGGCAGCACCACGAAACCGACGTCGATCCGCCGGTCCTGCAGCCATTGCAGCACCAGACGGTCCGGCCCCTCGTCGATATGGATCTCGATGCCGGGATACTGCGCGCGGTAGTGGGCCAGAATGGCCGGCAGCAGCCGCATCGACGAGGTGGGGCCAAACGAGCCGATGCGCAGCGTGCCCTGGCGCATGCCGCGCGCGTCGGCGGCTTCCTGCCGCACCGTCTCCGCCAGACCCAGCATGCCGCGCATCCGCGGCAACAGCTGGCGGCCGATGTCGCTCAACTCCACCCGGCCCTGCCGGCGCTGCAACAACTCGACATCGAGCTCGCGCTCCAGCTGGCGGATGGCGTGCGACACCGCCGATTGCGAGATGCGCAGCCGCGCCGCAGCGGCGGTGAAACCCTGCAGCTCGGCCACCAGCGAGAAAATCTGCAGCTGGGTCAGCGTCATGGTTGCGCCCCAGGTCATGAGTAAAAGCTCATTTTACCATGACTCGCATTCGGCATAAAAATATGCAATTACAAGCAGAACAATCACCACTACCAGCATGCCGGCGGCCCCGCCCGCCCGGACACGGCCATGCCGTCATGCCCGTCACGGAGCCGGACACCATGAATGCATCCTCTTTCGCCGCCACCGACGGCGTTTCGACGCTGTGGCCCGAGATCAACGGCCACTTCCTGTCGCTGCGGGGCATCCCGGACAGCCTGCAGCCGCAAGACCGCGGCCAGGCCGTTTACCGCCAGATTCTGGTCGGTTTCGACGCCATCACCTCCTGCGAGCTGAAGGATCTGTACAAGTTCACCCTCTGTCTGCAGCAGCTGGACAAAGACGAAATCCAGCGTCCGGAGCTGCGGCAACTGGTGGCGGCTTTCCAGGCGTGGGTCTGCTTTGATTACACCGCGGCGCGCCGGCAGTTCCGCCAGCATCTGCGGCAATACCCCACCGATGTGGTCGCGCTGTTCTGCGCCCACATGTTCGACTTCTGCACCAGCCAGACGCCGGAGCTGATGCCCGATCTGGCGCTGTTCGATGAACATATCGACGCCAGCCATCCGCTGTATTCGTACTATCTGGGTATCAAGGCCTTCGTCCATGTCGAGGCCGGGCAGCCGCAGCCGGCGCTGAAGCTGGGACTGGAATCGCTGCGCCACTGTCCTGACAACATCTACGGCATCCACGCGGTGGCCCACGCCCTGCATGAGCGCGAATGCTGGCAGGAACTGTGCATCTTCCTGGAGCAATGCCGCGCGCAGTGGATAGACAATGCCGGCATGCGCATGCACGTCTACTGGCATCTGGCCATCGCCTACGAAAAGAGCGAGCAGGCCGAACGCTCGGTCGAAACCTTTCATGAGATGTACGCGCTGAAGGACAGCCTGTTCGCCAAGCAGGACCTGGACGCCGTCGCCTTCCTGTGGCGCTACCGGCTGCGCCACCCGGAGGACCGCCGTTTCGACAGCGAATGGCGCAAGCTGGCAGGCCTGTGGAGCGGCAGCATCGGCTCGTCGATGTCCTACTTCCACCGTCTGCACGCCGCGCTGGCCTTCGCCGCCAGCGAACAGCCGTTTCTGATCGAAAAACTGATCGCAGAGAGCGACGGTTTCGGCCTGGACGCGGCCACCCATCAGACGGGCATCGCCGTGCTGCAGGCCATCCTGGACTTCGCTCATGGCCGCTACGACGACTGTCAGCGGCGGCTGCGCGATCAGCAATCCCGCTGGGACGTGCTGGGCGGCAGCCGCGCCCAGCGCGAACTGCTGCCGCTGACGCTGCAGGCCTGCGAACAACGCCGCGCCGCCGCCCGCGCCACGGATGCCGCCCTCCATGCCTGACCGCCACGCCTCGCCCCGCCTCTATCTGCAACTGGCCCTGGTCTCGGTGATCTGGGGCGGCACCTTCATCGCCGGCCGTCTGCTGGCCGGCAGCATGCCGCCGCTGCTGGCCGCCAGCCTGCGCTTCGGCATCGCCAGCCTGACGCTGCTGGCCTTCCTGGCCGCCACCCGCACGCCGCTGGTCCGACCGGACAGCCGACAGGCGCTGCGGCTGCTGCTATTGGGCTTCTTCGGCATCTTCGGCTACAACCTGTGCTTCTTCTACGGCCTGAAACACGTCAGCGCCGCCCGCGCCTCGCTGATCGTCGCGCTGAATCCGGCGATGATCGCGCTGGCGTCGTTCATCCTGCTGAAAGAAGCGCTGCCGCCGGTCAAGCTCTCTGGCGTGGCGCTATGCCTGGCCGGCGCCGGGCTGGTCATCATCGGCAAGAACGGCAACGCGCTGGCCGGCGGCTGGGCCGGCGATCTGCTGATCCTGGGCTGCGTGGCCAGCTGGGTGGTGTACAGCGTCGGCTCGCGCGGCCTGTCGCGCAGCCTTGGGCCCTTGCAGACCGTCACCTGGTCCATCCTGCTCGGCACCGCCATGCTGTGGGCGGCCACCTGGGCGCAGGGCGCCGCCGATGTGGCCGCCATCGCCCGGCTGACGCCGGCGCAGTGGGCCGGGCTGCTGTATCTAGGCGCGCTCGGTTCCGCGCTGGCCTATATCTGGTACTACGACGGCATCAAGCAGATAGGCCCCACCCGCTCCGGCGCCTTCATCGCCCTCAATCCGCTGACGGCGGTGCTGCTGGGCGCGGCGCTGCTGGGCGAGCGGTTGACGCCCGCCATGGCGGCCGGCGGCGCGCTGGCCATCGCCGGCATCGTGCTGTGCAATCTCGCCATCGGCCCAGCCTGGCGCAAACCGGCCCAGCCGCTGCCCTCGCGCTCAAGCTAAGTCGTTTGTCAGCCCGCCGCCGCGGGCGGATAATCGCCGTCCGTTTGACGAGGATGCAAACCATGGACGAAATGAAGGTGCGCCTGTCCAAGCGCATGGTGGAACTGGGACTATGCTCGCGGCGCGAGGCCGACGCCTGCATCGAGCAAGGGTTGGTCAAGGTGGACGGCGCCGTCGTCACCACGCTGGGCGCGCGCGTGCTGCCGGAACAGCAGATCACGCTGGCCGGCCAACCGCAAGCGCTGGCGACGTTGCCGGTCACCCTGCTGCTGAACCGCCCAGCCGGCGACATCGAGCCGCCGGCGCAGCGAGTGGGGCCGGACAGCCGCTCGCCGCAAGATGTCTCCGAGCAAGTCTGGCTGTCGCGCCACCGCCAGCACCTGATAAGCATCGGCGCCGTCGATGAGCTGTGCCACGGCTTGGTTGTCCTGACCCAGGACAAGAAGCTGCCGCGCCGCCTGGCCGAATGCGAAATGGAATTCCTGCTGCAAGTGGAACGCGCACCCGCCGCGGAGGAGTTGAAAGCGCGCGTCGCGGCCATCCGCCTGGACGGCAAGCCCTTGCGCCAGTGCAAGATCAGCCGCCAAAGCGACCATCAACTGCGCTGCGTCGTCTATTCGCCGGGCGCCGGCTTCTTCGATGAAATCAGCCGCCAGCTTGGCGTCCGCCTGCAAGGCGCGCGCTGCATCCGCATCGGCCGCCTCGCCTTGTCCGGCCTGCAGCCGGGAGAATGGCGCTACGTGCAGCCCTTCGAGCGCTTTTAGTTCGCAAGCCGCTCCGATGCGGTCGCGACGGCCCGCATGACGCCGGATTAATATAAGCAAATTTATCGGAACTAGCCTTCTGATATACCGTCTTTATATTATTCAGTCTTTCACGCGGAACTTTGCCCATGCATCACGACACCCCCCTGATCACCACCATCGTCGGCGGCCTGGTGTTTGCCTTCGCGCTTGGCGCCTTGGCCTTACGCCTGCGTCTGCCGCCGCTGGTGGGATATCTCACGGCCGGCATTCTGGTCGGCCCGTTCACGCCCGGCTTCCAGGCCGATACCGTGCTGGCCCCGGAACTGGCGGAACTGGGGGTCATTCTGCTGATGTTCGGCGTGGGCCAGCACTTCTCGATCAAGGATCTGCTGGCGGTCAAGGCCATCGCCGTGCCCGGCGCGCTGGCGCAGATTGCCTTCGCCACGCTGCTGGGCATGGGGCTGTCGCACTTCCTGGGCTGGTCGCCGGGCGAAGGCCTGGTATTCGGCCTGGCGCTGTCCGTGGCCAGCACCGTGGTCTTGCTGCGCTCGCTGGAGGAAAACGGCTGGCTGGAGAGCGAGGATGGCAAGATCGCCGTCGGCTGGCTGGTGGTGGAAGACCTGGTGATGGTGATCACCCTGGTGCTGCTACCCGCCTTCGCCGGCATGTTGAACGGCGGCCAGATCGCGCTGTCCTGGTCGCAGCTGGGCTGGACGCTGGCCATCACCATGGCCAAGGTGGCGGCTTTCGTCGCGCTGATGCTGCTGGTGGGACGCCGTTTCATTCCGTGGATGCTGGAGCAGATCGTCCATACCGGCAACCGCGAGCTGTTCCGTCTCGGCGTGCTGGCCACCGCTCTGGGCGTGGCCTATGGCGCCACCCAGCTGTTCCAGATCTCCTTCGCGCTGGGCGCCTTCTTCGCCGGCATGGTGATGGCCGAATCGCCGTTCAGCCATCGCGCCGCTGAGGAGTCGCTGCCGCTGCGCGAGGCTTTCGCCGTGCTGTTCTTCGTCTCGGTCGGCATGCTGCTGGACCCGGAGGTGCTGCTGAAAGATACCGCCGTGCTGCTGGCCACGGTCTTCATCATCGTCATCGGCAAGTCGGCGATGGCCTACGGCATCGTGCGGCTGTTCCGCCGCAGCCACCACACCAGCCTGCGCATCGCCGCCAGCCTGTCGCAGATCGGAGAATTCTCGTTCATTCTGGCCGGTCTGGGCATCTCGCTGGGCTTGCTCAGCGCGCGGGGCCAGGCGCTGATTCTGGCCGGCGCCATTGTTTCCATTCTGCTCAACCCGATGATGTTCGCGCTGGCGGAGCGCTATGCCGCCAGATCGACGGCCAAAGCCTGAACACTCAAAAAAACAATTGAACGGCGCAGCCGCCGGCTATGGTAGAATCGCGCGCAACATGTTCAATTTGCTATGAAAAAACTCATCGCCGCCTTCTGCCTGCTGTGCCTGGTCCTGCCGGTTTCGGCAGGCCGCCTGCTGCCCGACAACCTGGTGGTCGGCACGCTGGGCGCCATGGACGAAACCGGCATCGATTTCGTCCGCGGCGACCGCACGCTGCTGCAGCGGCTGGGCGCGCTGATCGCGGCGGAATCCAGCCATTTTGCGCTGGCGCCGGGCGTGCGCATCCTTGATGACCACAACCGCTTCCTGCTGAGCGGGCAATTGAACCACCTGAACGGCCGCACCGTCGGTGTGACCTTTGATCAGCAAGGCAACATCAACCGCATCTGGGTGCTGGGCGATGAGGAAATCGAGGCGCAGAAACAGCGCCAGGCCCAGACCTCTCCCTGAAACCGAATACAGCTGGAAACCCGAGTAGCAATGAAGAAGGTATACATCAAGACCTTCGGCTGCCAGATGAACGAGTACGATTCCGACAAGATGGCGGACGTGCTGGGCAGCGCCGAAGGCATGGTCAAGACGGACAATCCGGAAGAAGCCGACGTCATCCTGTTCAACACCTGTAGCGTGCGCGAAAAGGCGCAGGAAAAGGTGTTCTCCGACCTGGGCCGCATCCGCCCGCTGAAGGAAGCCAACCCCAACCTGATCATCGGCGTGGGCGGCTGCGTGGCCAGCCAGGAAGGCGAAGCCATCGTCAAGCGCGCGCCTTACGTGGACGTGGTGTTCGGCCCGCAAACGCTGCACCGGCTGCCGGACCTGATCCAAAGCCGCCAGCAAAGCGGCCGCTCCCAGGTGGACATCTCCTTCCCGGAAATCGAGAAGTTCGACCACATCCCGCCGGCCAAGGTGGATGGCGGGGCGGCTTTCGTCTCCATCATGGAAGGCTGTTCCAAATACTGCTCGTTCTGCGTGGTGCCGTACACCCGCGGCGAGGAAGTGTCGCGCCCGTTCGAGGATGTGCTGACCGAGATCGCCGGCCTGGCCGCCCAGGGCGTCAAGGAAATCACCCTCCTGGGCCAGAACGTCAATGCCTATCGCGGCATGATGAGCGACGGCGAGATCGCCGACTTCGCGCTGCTCTTGGAATACGTGCACGAAGTGCCGGGCGTGGAGCGCATCCGCTTCACCACCAGCCACCCGCGCGAGTTCTCCCAGCGCATCATCGATTGCTACGCCAAGCTGCCCAAGCTGGTCTCCCACCTGCACCTGCCGGTGCAGAGCGGCTCCGACCGCGTGCTGATGGCGATGAAGCGCGGCTACACCGGCCTGGAATACAAGTCCATCATCCGCAAGCTGCGCGCCATCCGGCCGGACCTGTGCCTGAGTTCCGACTTCATCGTCGGCTTCCCCGGCGAAACCGAGGCGGACTTCGAACAGACGCTGAAACTGGTGCGCGATTGCGAGTTCGACTTCAGCTTCGTCTTCATCTACAGCCCGCGCCCCGGCACGCCGGCGGCCAACCTGCCGGACGACACGCCGCATGCCGAGAAGGTGCGCCGTCTGGAAGCGCTGAACGAGGTCATCGAGGCCAAGGGCTTCGCCATCAACCAGTCCATGGTCGGCACCGTGCAGCGCGTGCTGGTGGAAAATGTATCGAAGCGGGATGCCTCCATGCTGGCGGCGCGCACCGCGAACAACCGCGTGGTCAACTTCGCCGGCCACCCGCGCCTGCTGGGCCAGATGATAGACGTCAAGATCACCGCCGCCTTCCCGCATTCGCTGGCCGGCGAGGTGGTGACCAGCGAAAGCGCCTGACCGTGCGCCGGCTCGGCTTGCTAGGCAACGCAGATTGCGTGGCGTATGCTGGGCCGGTTTCCCGCACGGAGGATGAAGCATGTTCATCGTTTCGCTGACCTATACCGCCCCCTTGTCCGACGTGGACGCCCTGCTGCCAGCCCATGCGGCTTGGCTGCAGCAAGCTTACGCCGACGGCCTGTTCCTGGCCTCCGGCCGCAAAGTGCCGCGCGACGGCGGCGTGATCCTGGCGCGCGGCGAACGCGCCGCGCTGGAAGCCCGCTTGGCGCAGGACCCGTTCGCCAAGGGCGGCGTGGCGCGTTACGACATCATCGAGTTTGCGCCGAGCATGGTCGCCCCCGGCCTGGAAAGCCTGCAGCAAGCATGAAGGCGAGCGGCATCAAGGCCCTGTTGCTGGACCTGGACGACACCCTGTTCGACGACAGCCATGCCACCACGCAGGCCTTTGCCGCCTTCATCGCGCCGCACGCCGCCCGCTTCGCCGAATCCGAAACCGAGCTGCTGCGCCGCTGGCGCGCCTGCGTCGATCGCCACTGGCGGCGTTTCGAAAGCGGCGAGCTGACGATAGAACAGCAGCGCCATGAACGGCTGCGCGATTTTCTCGGCCTGCCGCAGCTGGCGGAAGACGAGGCCGCGCGGCTGTTTCAGCCTTACATGGACGCCTATCGCCGCCATCGCCGTCTCACGCCAGGCGCGGCGGGCTTTCTCGATGCCACCCGCCATCTGACGCGCATCATCGTCAGCAACGGCAGCGCGGAACAGCAGCGAGCCAAACTGCGGCACCTGAGCATCGCTCATCACTTCCGTCATGTCGTCACGGTGGACGAGGCCGGCGCGGCCAAGCCCGACCCGCGCATCTTCCGCCATGCGCTGGCGCTGGAAAACCTGGCCCCGGCCGCTTGCCTGATGGTGGGCGACGATCCGGCGCGCGACATCGCCCCGGCGCGGCAGCTGGGCATGGCGGCCTGCCATGTCTCACACGGCCGCCACGCCATCGTTTTTGAACAGTTAAGCCAACAATTGCACAACGCATGAGCACGAGCGAATCCCTGAGCTTCAACCCGGTGGACAACGACAGGCTGGCCCGCCTTTCCGGCCCGCTGGACGAAAACCTGAAACAGATCGAAACCGGACTGGATGTGGTCATCCAACGCCGCGGCGAAGCCTTCCGCGTGCAGGGGCCGGCCGCCAAGCTGGCGGTGGAAGCGCTGACCCGGCTGTATCTGCAGGCGGACAAGCAGGACATCTCCATCGACGATGTCCAGCTGTCATTGGTGGAGCTGCGCCAGCAGCCATCCAGCGCCGAGCAGGAGGAATCGCCGGTGCTGGCGACGCGCCGCGGCGACCTGCGCGGCCGCACGCCGAACCAGGCGCGCTACATCAAGGCCATCCAGCAGCACGATGTCACCTTCGGCATCGGCCCGGCCGGCACCGGCAAGACCTATCTGGCCGTCGCCTGCGCGGTGGACGCGATGGAGCGCGACGCGGTCAAGCGCATCGTGCTGGTGCGCCCGGCGGTGGAAGCCGGCGAAAAGCTGGGCTTCCTGCCCGGCGATCTGGCGCAGAAAGTGGACCCGTATCTGCGGCCGCTATACGACGCGCTGTACGACCTGATGGGTTTCGACCGCGTCACCCGGCTGTTCGAGAAAAACCTGATCGAGATCGCGCCGCTGGCCTATATGCGCGGCCGCACGCTGAATCACGCCTTCATCATCCTGGACGAGGCGCAAAACACCACGCCGGAGCAGATGAAGATGTTCCTGACCCGCATCGGCTTCGGCTCCAAGGCGGTGATCACCGGCGACGTGACCCAGATTGACCTGGCGCGCCATCAAAAGAGCGGCCTGGTCGAAGTGGAGCGCATCCTAGGCCAGGTGCGCGGCATCCATTTCCATCATTTCACCAGCAACGACGTGGTGCGCCATCCCTTGGTGCAGAAAATCGTCGATGCCTACGATCAATACCAAAGCAAGCAAGATGAAAAAAGCTAAACGCAACCCGCTGCTGGCCCGTCTGGCGGCGCGGCTGGAGCTGACTCTGGACGTGCGCAGCGACGCCGTCCCGCTGCCGGAGCCGGCGCTGATCCGCCGCGCCTGCCAGGCCGCCTTGCAGCGCGACGTCAAACACGCCCAGGTCAGCATCGTCATCGTCGACGCCGCTGAAGGCCGTCAGCTCAACAAGGACTACCGCGGCAAGGATTATGCGACCAACGTCCTGTCCTTCGCGCTGAACGAGGGCGAAACGGTGGCAGGCCTGCCCTTGTTCGGCGACTTGGTGCTGTGCGCGCCGGTCGTCGAAAAAGAAGCCGCCGAGCAAAACAAGGACCTGATGGCGCATTATGCCCACCTCTTGGTGCACGGCATGTTGCACCTGCAAGGCTTCGATCACGAGGCGGACGACGAGGCCGAAGTGATGGAAGCGCTTGAAACCGTCATCGTTAAACAGCTAGGATATCCCGATCCCTACCACGAGGAGCACCTCTAAGAAATGGAAGACCCCAGTAAACCGCGACCCAGTTGGCTTGAACGCCTGTCCACCATGCTCATGCGCGAGCCGGAGGACCGCGAGGATCTGATCGAGCTGCTGCACAACGCTTTCGAACGCAATCTCCTGGATGCCGAAGCCCTCGGCATGATCGAGGGGGTGCTCGAAGTCAGCGAACTGACTGTCCGGGACGTGATGATCCCGCGCAGCCAGATGCATGTGCTCAATATCGACGATCCGATCTCGCGTTTCCTGCCGACTGTGATCGACACCGGCCACTCGCGTTTCCCGGTGATAGGCGAGAGCAAGGATGATGTGCAAGGCATCCTGCTGGCCAAGGAATTGCTGCGTTACTTCCATGCGCCCGCCACCTTCAATCTGAAAAATGTGCTGCGCCCGGCCGTGTTCGTGCCGGAATCCAAGCCGCTGAACGTGCTGCTGCGCGACTTCCGCGCCACCCACAACCACATGGCTGTGGTGGTGGACGAGTACGGCGGCGTCTGCGGCCTGGTCACCATCGAGGACGTGATCGAACAGATCGTCGGCGACATCGAAGACGAATACGATATCGACGACGAGGAAGACGACATCGTCCCGGTGCGCGGCAACGAGCGCTACCGCGTCAAGGCGCTGACCGAGATCGAAGACTTCAACCATTACTTCGGCACCGAATATTCCGATGACGACGTCGACACCGTCGGCGGCCTGGTCATCTCGCTGACCGGCCACCTGCCCAAGCGCGGCGAGAAGATCGAGGCCGCCGGCCTGCGCTTCACCGTGCTGCGCGCCGACAGCCGCCGCCTGGACACGCTGCTGGTGGAGCGCATCCAGGCCTCTGTCGGCATGTCGGAATAAGGCCTATGCTGAAAGCGGCTGGCTTCGGCCAGCCGCCTCCCCACTACTGCACACGATACGCTAGCCGATGAGAATCCTGTTCCTGCTGCTGGCCGCCGCGCTAGCCGGCGCCTTGACCCTGTTCGCCTTCGCCCCCTACCGGATGTTCTGGCTGATGCCGTTGTGCCTGGCCGCGCTGATCGAGCTGCTGCAGCACGAACCGCGCCGCGCCTTCTGGATAGGCTATGTCTGGGGCGTCTCCGCCTATGCCAGCAATTTCAAATGGATCTACGACAGCCTGCATGACGTGGCCGGCCTGCCGGCCTGGATTGCCGCGCCGCTGGTGCTGTTGTTGCCGGCCTATCTGGGGCTGTACCCCGGCTTGGCATCGTGGATTGCCTGCCGCATCGACTCTCGCCCCTCTGTGCGCTGGCTGATCGCCTTTCCCGCAGCCTGGGAACTGGGCGAGTGGCTGCGCAGCTGGGTGATGACTGGCTTCCCCTGGGCCGCCGCCGGCTACTCCCAGATCACGGAAAGCCCGCTGTCCGGCTACGCGCCTATCGGCGGCATCCATCTGGTCAATTATCTGGTGGCGCTGTCGGCCGGCGGGCTGGTCATGCTGGCGCGAGGCGGCATGCGCCAGCGGCTGGCCATACTGCTGGCCGCCGCGCTGGTATGGAGCAGCGGCTTCTGGCTGCGCGACCGGGAGTGGACCACCCCGGACGGCAAGCCCATCACCGTGGCGTTGGCCCAAGGCAATATCGCGCAAGAGATGAAGTGGTCGCCGGAGAATCTGGAGCAATCGCTGCTGACCTACTACCGCCAAGTGGCGAAAACCCGCGCCGACCTGATGATCCTGCCGGAAACCGCGCTGCCCTTGTTTCTGGACGATCTGCCGTCCGGCTATCTGACCATGATGCGCGGCGAGGCCAAGCGTTCCGGCATGGCGCTGGCCAGCGGCGTGCCGCGCCGCACCAATGACGGCCGCGGCTACCTGAATGCCGTGGTGGCGCTGAGCGACCCGAAGATGCCCTACTACGCCAAGGACCATCTGGTGCCGTTCGGCGAGTTCGTGCCGCTGCCGGGCTTGATCGGCTGGATCTACCAGCATATGGACATGCCGCTTTCCGGCTTCAGCCGCGGCGGCGCCAACCAGCCGCCGCTGGAGCTGGCCGGGCACAAGGTGGCGTTCAACGTCTGCTATGAGGACAGTTTCGGCGAAGAGCTGATCGGCCCCGCCTCCAAGGCCGGCATGCTGGCCAACGTCAGCAACCTGGCCTGGTTCGGCAAGAGCGAGGCCATGAGCCAGCACCTGCAGCTGTCGCAGGCGCGTTCGCTGGAAACCGGCCGTTACATGCTGCGCGCCACCAATAACGGCATGACGGCCATCATCCGGCCGGACGGCGAGATTTCCGCCATCGCCGCGCCGTTCACCACCCAGGTGCTGACCGGCTTCGCCGAGAGCCGCCAGGGGCTGACGCCGTATATGCAAGTTGGCAATCTGCCGGTGGTGGCCGGCTGCGGCGCCTTGCTGCTGCTGGCGCTCGCCCTGGGCTGGCGCCGGCGCGGCCGCTACTGAGCCAGGGGAAGAAAACATAAAGCGGCAGCGCGTCCCTCAACGCGCCGCCGCTTTTTTCATGACACGCTCCCCATCCGGGGAAGCGGCCGCCTTACTTATCGACGCTGAAGCGCGATACCAGCTGACGCAGATTGGCCGCCAATTGGTGCATATTGTGGATGGCCTGCGAAGCCGCATTCGACGCCGCCGCATTGCTGGTGGCGCTCTGCGCGATTTTTTCCACATGCTCGGCGATATGCTGGCTGGCCACGCTCTGCTCCTGCAGCGCGAAGGCGATGTCTCCCACCACATCGATCACCCCATTGGCGCTGTCCTGAATCCGCGCGATCTCCGCCCCGGCCTGTTCGGCCAGGCCCAAACCGGACTTCACCCGCGCCACCGCCTCCTCCATGCTGTGGCGGGAATGCTCGGCACCCTGCTGCACATCCTGGATCATGGCGGCGATCTCCTGCGTCGCCTGCGCCGTACGCTCGGACAACTTGCGCACCTCGTCCGCCACCACGGCGAAGCCGCGCCCCATTTCTCCGGCGCGCGCCGCCTCGATCGCCGCGTTCAGCGCCAGCAGATTGGTCTGATCGGCGATGTCGCGAATCACCTGCATGATGCTGGAAATGGTCTGCGTCTTGCCGGCCAGGCTGGTGATGATGCCGGAAGTCTGATCGACCGCGTCGTTGATGCGGCGCATCTCATCCACCGCCTCCGCGATCACCGCGCCGCCGCTCTTGGACAATGTGCCGGACTCTTTGGCCAGATCGCGCGCGTCCTGCGAGCGGTCGGAAATATGATTGACGCTGACCGTCAGCTGCTCAATCGACGCCGCCATCGCCGTGGCGGCCGAGCTTTGCTGCTCTGAACCGCGCCCGACGGCCTCCGCCTCGCTGGTCACTTCCTTGCTGACCAGGGACAGCTGATGGGCGCCGTCCACGATGTCGCGCACCAGCCGTTGCAACTCCTGCTGCATGGTGCTGACCGCGGCCATCAGGCTGCTGCTGTCGCCGGCGCGGACCACAACCGGCTCGGACAAGCGGCCGGCCGCGATGCGCTTGACCACCGCCACCGTGTCTTGCGGATCGCCGCCCAACTGCCCCAGGACATTGCGCAGAATCATGCCGCCCAAACTCAGCAACAGCAGCAGCGCCAGCAGCATCAATCCGCCCAGCCACAACAGCTCATGCCGGAACGCGGCCTCGACGTCATCCAGATAGATGCCGGAGCCGACGATCCAATGCCAACGCGGCGTGGTCGTCACATAGGACAGCTTGGGCTGCGGCGTAGAAAAGCCCGGCTTGCTCCACACATACTCGCCGAATCCGCCGCCGCCGGGCGACGAGATCGCGTTTTGAAACAGCGTCTTCAGCTCGACGCCATTCGGGTCTTTCACCCCCGCCAGATTCTTTCCGATCAATTCCGGCTTGGCGCCATGCGCGACATAGGTCCAGTCGGCATCATAGGCAAAGAAATAGTCTGACTTGTCGTAGTGCATCGAACTGAGCACTTTGGATACCGTGCGCTTGGCATCGGCCTCGCTGATCTTGCCGCTATCCACCAGCTGCTCGTAGGCGCTCACCAGGGAAACCGCGCTTTCCACCAAGTTGCGCACCTTATCCTGCCGGTCCTGCATCATGCTATGCCGCTGGTTGAACACGCTGATCACACCCAGCACACAGACCACCAACACCGCAATCAGCATCAACCCCTGCAGACGGACCTTCAGGCTC
This sequence comes from Chromobacterium sp. ASV23, assembly GCF_016428945.1. Taxonomy (NCBI): domain Bacteria; kingdom Pseudomonadati; phylum Pseudomonadota; class Betaproteobacteria; order Neisseriales; family Chromobacteriaceae; genus Chromobacterium; species Chromobacterium sp. ASV23. The sequence goes on along the minus strand of NZ_JAELTR010000015.1, from coordinate 18,511 downwards.
AATCCCGTCGCTTTTTCCATCGCCCGCTCCTTCCCACCCACATGCCGCTTATTGTTCTATCCACAGCCAGGCTACGCGCAGCCTGGACACCGCGCCCCCGCGCGGCACCGTCCCCTGGTGTAAAAAAGCCCGGATAATCCGGGCTTTCCGCCGTCAGTCGCGGCGCTGGCTCATACGTGGAAACTCGAGAACAGCTGCCGCATATTGTTGGCCGACTGCGTCAGGCTGGACAGCGTGTCGCGCACCGTCTGCAAAGCGTCGTCGCTGTCCACGATGCGGCCGTTGATCTGCTCGGTGCTCTGCGCGATCAGGGTGGTGGCCTTGTGCTGCTCGCTGGTGGACAAGGTGATTTCGTTCATCTTGGCCATGACTTCCTGCATCGCCTGCTGGATCTGCTCGATGCGCTCCACCGCGCTCTGCGTCAGCTCCACGCCGCCATCCACCGAGTTGACGGTGCGCTGCATATTGTTCACCGCTTGGCTGGTTTCCTCGCGTATGGTGCCGACCATGCCGGAGATTTCCACCGTCGCCTGGCCGGTGCGCTCGGCCAGCTTGCGCACCTCGTCGGCCACCACGGCGAAGCCGCGGCCCATCTCGCCGGCGCGGGCGGCCTCGATCGCCGCGTTCAGCGCCAGCAGATTGGTCTGGTCGGCAATGTCCTTGATCACATTGGTGATGCCGCTGATTTGCTGAGAGCGCTGGTCCAGAGAAACCAGCATGCTGGACAGGCCCTTGACCGCATCCACCGTGCTGTTCATCTCATTGGAGATGCGCAGCATACCGCTGGCGCTCTCGCTGGAAACATCGCCGGTGTGGTTGACCAGCGTGTCGGCTTCGCGCGCAGCATCGGCGATATGCGAGATGCTGACGGTGATCTGTTCCAGCGTGGCCGCGTTGGAGCTGGACACATCGGCGATCTGCCGCGAGTCGTGCGCCACCTTGTCCACCGTGTGGGTGACGCTTTCGACGCCGTTAGTCACGCGCTCGGCCTCTTCCTTCACCGCCAGGAACATCTTCTGCAGCTGATCGATGAAGCGGTTGAAGGCGGTGGCGGTTTCGGCGATTTCGTCCTGACCGCTAACCTGGATGCGGCGAGTCAGGTCGCCCTCGCCCTGGGAAATTTCCAGCATCGCGCCGCGCAGGCGGCCCAAGCCGGACAGCATCTTGCTCAGTATCACGCTGGCCACGACCGCCAGGATGGCGACGCACACCGCGCCCAGGCCGATGATGGTCAACAGCAGGGTGCGCAAGGGATTGGTCACGACCGACTCATCAGTCACCACGCCCAGCAGCCAGTTGGTGCCTTCCACCGGCTGGACTTCCACCAACTTGTTCTCGCCGCCGATCTGCACCGGCACCATGCCGTTGCTCGCCGCCAACTGCGTCAAGCGTTCGCCGGTCAGCTCCGGGACTTTTTCGGTCAGCGGTTTCAGCGTCAGGCTGCCGTCCGGGTGGGCGATCACTTTGCCGGTCTTGTCGACCAGGAAGGCATAGCCGTTGCCGCGCAATTTCACCGACAACACGGTCTTCACCAGGTCGTCGATGAAGATGTCGCCGCCCACCACCGCCTTCAAGCCGCTGCCGTCTTTGACCGGGGAGACGAAGGTGACCACCAGTTTTTTGGTGTCGAAGTCCACATAGGGATCGGATACGCCGGGATTGCCGCTGGCCGCCGCCTGCTGATACCACGGCCGCGCCACCGGGTCATAACCCTGCGGCTGCGGCTTCATGTCCGAACGTATCATCACGTGCTGCGCGGTGCCGATATAGGTCATGTCGAAGCCGCCGGCCTGGCTCAGCCGCGCCAGCGTTTGCCGAGGATCCTGATCAGCCACCAGCGGGTTGGCCGCGATCACCACGCCCACCTTGCTCTTGTACCAGCTGGCCACCAAGCCGGCATAGCCCTTTGAGGTGCCATCCAGCTCATTCTCCACGCCTTGGATGATTTCATTGCGCATCTGGCCGTAAACCAGGATCGTGATCACAACGCCCAACACCACCAGCAGCAGGGCAATAAAAGCAATCAGCTTGACTCGCAAAGAGCGCATACCACTTCCTCCAGATCCCCAATCGCTTGCGAAGCCATCACAGCTTGGAACTTCGCCGTGTCTGGCACCATCTATCATGTCTTTACCTACTCAGGTTTAGCCCGTAATCGCGCAAACCTCAACGGATAAACCGTAACACAACCATCTTTCCTCGCAGCTTGGCGCCATTTAGTGGCCGTACCGGCCTGCCAAGCACTTACGCAGAAATCGTCCGACAATCTGCCGCGCCCCCAATGTAAATTGCCGGTGAAATATATGCAATGGTTCTCTTACAAACCTACCGCAACAAACCATGCGTTTTAGTTAAAGATTTTGTCATAGCCATTTTCTGCCACTTGCAGTCCCCGCAACTACCCATCCGCCTGATGAGCTGATAGCATCGCAGCAAATCGATGGAGCCACGCCATGCAACTGACATCCCTGTTTGTCCACCCGCTTAAATCGACACGCGGCATCGCCACCACCCGCGCCTACGCCGGCAAACTGGGCCTGCTGCATGACCGTGAATGGCTGATCGTCAGCCCCGATGGGAAACAGATCACCGCCCGCACCCATCCGCACCTGCTCAGGTTGAAAGTCGAGCTGCTGCCGGGCGGCATCCTGCTGCACTATCCGGACAAGCCGCCGATTTTCGCGATGGCCACCGTCTACACCCACCCCCATCCCGCGCAGGTATGGAAGGACAGCTTCCCTGCCTGCCACGGCGATGCGCGCGTCGATGCTTGGCTGTCCGACATCGTCGGCGCCGACTGCCGCTTGCTCTGGCTGGGCGCCGAACCCCAGCGCCCCTACCTGGATGACTCGGACAAAATGAGCTTTGCCGACGGCCACCCGTATCTGTTGGTCAACCAAGCCTCGCTCGATGCGCTCAACCGCGAGCTGCAGCACCCCGTCAGCCTGCGTCATTTTCGGCCCAATCTGGTCATCGATGGCGACTACCCGTGGATCGAGGACGAATGGCAGCGCATCCGCATCGGCGAAGTCGAATTTGAAATCACCGGGCCGTGCACGCGCTGCGTGTTGACCACGGTCGATCCGCAAAGCGGTGAAAAGGATCCCGGCGGCGAACCGCTGCAGACGCTGGTGCGCACGCGCCGGCGGGAAGAGGGCGTCTGCTTTGGCGTCAATCTGCGCGCCTGCAATGAGGGCATCCTGACGTTAGGCGATTCCGTCGAAATCCTCAGCGAGCGTTACAGCTTCTAGACTGCCGGCCCACGCCATGATTAAAATCTGTCGATGAATCTGCAAGCGCTTATTGAAGATATCCGGCAGCAAGTGCTGCCTTTCTACGATCAAGGCCGGGTAGCCGACTACATCCCTGCCCTGGCCTCGGTTGCCCCGCACCAGTTCGGCTTCGCCATCCATACGCTGGATGGCCAGCAATTCGCCTGCGGCGACGCCGACACGCCGTTTTCCATGCAAAGCATCAGCAAGGCCTTCATGCTGGCGCTGACCCTGCAAGTCGACGGGGAGACGCTGTGGCGCCATGTCGGCAAGGAACCATCCGGCAATCCCTTCAACTCGCTGGTGCAGCTGGAATACGAACACGGCATCCCGCGCAATCCCTTCATCAATGCCGGCGCCCTGGTCGTGACCGATCGCGCCATGGGCCACTTCGGCGATGCCCATCGCCATCTGCTGCATTGGCTGCGCCAGGAAACCGGCAACCCCAAGCTGGATGCTGATCCTGTCATTGCCGCATCGGAACGCGAGCACGGCGACCGCAATGCGGCATTGGCCCACTTCATGAAAAGTTACGGCAATATCGATCACGCGGTGCAGACCGTGTTGGAGCAATACTTCGATAGCTGCAGCATCGCGCTGACTTGCCGCGAGCTGGCGCGCGCCGGGCTATTTCTCGCCAACCATGGCGTGTCGCCGCTGACCGGTGAACGATACCTGAGCCGCAGCCAGGCCAAACAGGTGAATGCCGTCATGTTGACCTGCGGCACCTACGATGCCGCTGGCGAATTTGCTTATCGCGTTGGCTTGCCGGTCAAGAGCGGCGTCGGAGGGGGCTTGCTGGCGGTGATCCCAGGCAAGATGAGCATCGCGGCATGGAGCCCGCAACTGGACAGCCGCGGCAATTCGGTGCTGGGTTTGGAAGCGCTGGACCGCTTCACGACGCGAACGGGCTTATCGATTTTCTAGATTGGCGCAACGCATACAGGCATGAAAAAAGCCAGCTCAACCGAGCTGGCTTTTTTCTGCAACTTCGTCGATTACTCGGCGGAGTTGTCTTCAACGGCAACGGCATCTTCCGGACGGTCCACCAGCTCTACCAGAGCCATCGGGGCGTTGTCGCCCTTGCGGAAACCGTACTTCAGGATACGCACGTAACCACCGTTGCGGGTAGCGTAGCGCGCGCCGAGCACGTCAAAGAGTTTAACCACGATTTCGCGGTCACGGGTGCGGTCAAACGCCAGACGACGGTTGGCGAGAGACGGCTTCTTGCCGAGCGTGATGAGCGGCTCGGCCACACGACGCAGTTCCTTGGCCTTCGGCAGCGTGGTCACGATAACTTCGTGCTTCAGCAGCGAGTTGGCCATGTTGCGCAGCATCGCCAGACGATGGCTGGTCGTGCGGTTCAGTTTACGATTACTGTAACGATGACGCATTGTTAATGTCCTTTAGTCTCAAACTTACGGCTTTTCCAGACCAGCCGGAGGCCAGTTCTCGAGCTTCATGCCGAGAGTCAGGCCCTTGGAAGCGAGAACTTCTTTGATCTCGTTCAGCGACTTGCGGCCGAGGTTCGGTGTCTTCAGAAGCTCGGTTTCGGTACGCTGGATCAGATCGCCGATGTAATAAATGTTCTCTGCTTTCAGGCAGTTGGCCGAACGGACCGTCAGTTCAAGATCGTCTACCGGACGCAGCAGGATCGGATCGATCGGCGGCGCCTTTTCAACGACTTCTTCAACCGCTGTGCCTTGGAGATCAGCAAAGATCGACAGCTGATCCATCAGGATGCGGGCTGCGTTGCGCACAGCCTGCTCCGGCTCGATGACGCCGTTGGTCTCGATGTCGAGAACCAAGCGGTCGAGGTCGGTACGCTGTTCCACACGGGCGCTTTCCACAGCAAAGCTCACGCGGCGAACCGGCGAGAAGGAAGCGTCCAGTTGGATGGTACCGATGGAACGGTTGTCGTCATGGCTGGTGCGGACGGACACCGGCTGATAGCCGCGGCCCTTCTCCACCTTGACCTCCATGTCGATCTTGCCGCCTGCGGAGATGTGACAAATCACGTGTTCCGGATTGATCACTTCCACGTCGTGCGGCAGCTCGATATCGCTAGCCAAGACAGCGCCCTCGCCTTCCTTTTTCAAGGTCAGCACGACACTGTCGCGACCATGCAGCTTAAGCACTACGCCCTTGAGGTTGAGGAGGATGTCAACGACATCCTCCCGCACGCCATCAAGTGCGGAATACTCATGCAAAACGCCAGCGATAGTCACTTCGGTCGGAGCATAGCCCGGCATCGACGACAGCAGAATACGGCGCAGCGAATTGCCCAGGGTATGGGCGTAGCCGCGCTCGAACGGCTCCATCGACACGCGAGCGTGGGTGGCGGAAACCGGCTGTACGTCAATCAGACGAGGTTTCAGAAATTCCGAAGCGCTGTTTTGCATAGTCATTCCCTAAGAGCTAGCGATTACTTGGAGTAGAATTCCACAACGAGTTGTTCGTTGATATCGCTAGACAGTTCGGAACGTTCCGGAGCGGATTTGAAGACGCCTTCCATTTTCTTGGAGTCAACGGACACCCAAGTCGGGAAGCCGCCTTGCTCAGCCAGAGCCAGGCCTTCGACGATACGAGCCTGCTTCTTGGCCTTTTCGCGGACGGACACTACGTCACCGGCTTTAACCTGGTAGGACGGAATGTTCACAACCTGGCCGTTCACAACGATAGCCTTGTGGCTAACCAGCTGGCGCGCTTCGGCGCGAGTGGAGCCAAAGCCCATGCGATATACAACATTGTCCAGGCGGGACTCAAGCAGCTTCAGCAGGTTTTCACCCGTGGAGCCCTTGCGGCGAACAGCTTCCGCAAAGTAGTTGCGGAACTGACGCTCGAGTACGCCGTAGATGCGGCGGATTTTCTGCTTTTCACGCAGCTGAACGCCGTAGTCGGACAGGCGGCCGCGACGGGCGCCATGCTGACCAGGAGCGGTGTCCAGTTTGCATTTGGAATCCAGTGCACGACGCGCGCTCTTCAGGAAAAGGTCGGTGCCTTCACGACGAGCGAGCTTACACTTCGGGCCAATATAACGTGCCATGTTCTCACACTCTCCGAATTAAATACGACGTTTTTTGGGCGGACGGCAACCGTTGTGCGGTACCGGCGTCACGTCGGAGATGCTGGTGATCTTGAAGCCCAGCGAGTTGAGTGCGCGAACAGCGGATTCACGACCCGGGCCCGGGCCTTTAATACGAACTTCGAGGTTCTTCACACCGTATTCTTGGGCAACTTTACCAGCGTGCTCTGCAGCTACCTGAGCGGCAAAGGGTGTACTCTTGCGCGAGCCCTTAAAACCAGCGCCGCCAGAGGTAGCCCAAGACAGTGCATTGCCTTGACGGTCGGTGATAGTGATGATGGTGTTGTTGAACGAAGCGTGCACGTGCACGATACCTTCGCTAACAGACTTGCGCACTTTTTTACGTACACGGACAGCTGTGTTTGCTTTAGCCATTCTCTGTGTTCCTTAAAATTACTTCTTGCCGGCGATCGCCTTACGCGGTCCCTTACGGGTACGCGCGTTAGTGCGAGTGCGCTGACCGCGGCACGGCAAGCCGCGACGATGGCGGAAGCCGCGATAGCAGCCCATGTCCATCAGACGCTTGATGCTCATGGTGATTTCGCGACGCAGGTCACCTTCAACGGTGAACTTCGCCACTTGATCACGCAGAGTTTCCATTTCAGCTTCAGTCAGATCCTTCACCTTGGTGGAGGGATTCACGCCAGCAGCAGCACAAATTTGCTGCGCGCGAGTCTGACCGATGCCGAAAATTGCCTGCAGGCCGATAACGGCATGCGCATGATTGGGGATATTTACCCCTGCAATACGGGCCATACTCTTTCCTTAAGCCTTAAGACCTTGAAAAGTTTGCGATTGTATCACGCAAATCCAGGTCTAACAAATGTTAGCCTTGCTTTTGCTTGTGACGCGGGTCCGTGCAGATCACGCGAACCACGCGATTGCGACGAATAATTTTGCAATTACGGCAAATCTTCTTTACAGAAGGCTGTACTCGCATGTTCAGATCCTTTCAAATCCTAAAAGAGCGAATGCGTTACTTCGCGCGGAACACAATTCGGGCGCGGGACAGATCGTATGGAGTCAACTCCACAGTCACCTTGTCACCTGGCAGGATGCGGATGTAGTGCATCCGCATCTTCCCAGAGATATGCCCGAGTACCACGTGTCCATTTTCGAGCTTGATCTTGAAAGTTGCGCTAGGCAAATTTTCCAAGATCTCGCCTTGCATCTGGATAGTGTCTTCCTTAGCCATATAACCCAGTGTGAACTCGTGTGTCAGCGGGTAAGGGCGTTGCCTTTGAAGTTAGCCTTCTTCAGCAAGCTCTCGTATTGATGCGACAACACATAGGACTGCACCTGCGCCATGAAGTCCATCGTCACCACCACCATGATCAGCAGCGATGTACCGCCGAAGTAGAACGGTACGTTCCACTTCAGGATCAGGAATTCCGGCATCAGGCAGACCAGCGTGATGTAGATCGCACCGATCAGTGTCAGCCGCAGGATGATCTTCTCAATGTAACGAGAAGTCTGCTCACCTGGACGGATGCCCGGGATGAACGCCCCGCTCTTCTTCAGGTTGTCAGCCGTTTCTTTCGGGCTGAAAACCAGCGCCGTGTAGAAATAGCAGAAGAAGATGATCGCCGCCGCGTACAGCAGCACATAGATCGGTTGACCCGGATGCAGCTTGTCAGCCACGCCCTTCAACCAAGACATGTGCTCGCCCTGGCCAAACCAGCCGATAACAGTGGCCGGGAACAGGATGATGCTGGAGGCAAAGATCGGAGGAATCACCCCCGCCATGTTGAGCTTGAGCGGCAAATGCGTGCTCTGGCCCTGCATGACGCGGTTGCCCACCTGACGCTTGGCATAGTTCACCAGAACTTTGCGCTGGCCACGCTCGGCGTAGACCACCACGAAAGTCACCAGGATCACTGCGACAAACAGCAAGATGGCAAACGGAATGGGCAAAGAGCCCTGACTGGTCAGAGTCAGGGTTTTACCAATGGCAGCCGGAACACCTGAAGCGATACCCGCGCAGATGATCAACGAGATACCGTTGCCGATACCCCGCTCGGTGATCTGTTCACCCAACCACATCAAGAACATGGTACCGGTAACCAGACACACTACGGATGTCAGATAAAACTCCCACTGAGCAGTCATCACCAGGTTTGGCTGCTTGTACAACATCACCGCGATGCCGAAACTTTGGAAAGTCGCCAGCGCCACAGTGGCATAACGCGTGTACTGGGTTATCTTGCGACGTCCCGCATCGCCTTCCTTCTTCAGCTGTTTCAGCGTCGGAATCACTTCCGCCGCCAACTGCAGAATGATGGAAGCCGAGATATACGGCGTGATGCCCAGGGCAAACACGGTAAACCTCGAGAGGGCGCCGCCCGAGAACATGTTGAACATGTCGAGCAGGCCCGTCTGCGATGTGTGGAACAACTTCGCTAGCTCGGCAGGATTGACGCCCGGAACCGGAATGTGGGCACCGATACGGAAAACGATCAGCGCGCCAATCAGGAACCAGATGCGACGTTTCAGATCACCAAACTTATTGGCATTTGCCACTAGAGAAGTATTCGCCACAGATAAATGCCTTATTCAATACTGCCGCCGGCAGCTTCGATGGCAGCGCGGGCACCGGCGGTAGCGCCGATACCACGCAGTTTCACTGCGCGCTCAATCTTGCCGGACAGAACCACTTTGGCCACCAGGGCTTGAGCGGATACCAGACCAGCTTGCTTGAGAGACAGCAGATCGATTTCGTTAACCGGCAGCAGGTTCAGTTCGGACAGGCGAACCTCAGCAACCTTGCGAGCGGTCAGCGACTTGAAGCCACGCTTCGGCAGGCGACGTTGCAGCGGCATTTGACCGCCTTCGAAGCCTACCTTGTGGAAACCACCGGCACGGCTCTTCTGACCCTTGTGGCCACGGCCGCAAGTTTTGCCCAGGCCGCTGCCAATGCCACGGCCGACACGGCGCTTGGCATGCTTGGCGCCGACGCCCGGTTGTACGGTGTTCAGCAGCATCTCTTAGCCCTCGAATTTGAGCAGGTAGCTGATCTTGTTGATCATGCCACGGTTTTCAGGGGTATCGAGCACTTCAACGGTCTGACGGATCTTGCGCAGACCCAGACCACGGGCGCAGGCCTTGTGAGACTCCAGGCGACCGATCAGGCTCTTTACCAGAGTGACCTTTACAGTCTTGGCGTTACTCATGACCCACCCCCAGGATGTCCTCGACGCTCAGGCCACGCTTGGCAGCGATTTGCGCCGGGGTGTTGATGTTGCTCAGGCCATTCAGGGTTGCACGCACCACGTTGTACGGGTTGGTGGAACCATGAATCTTGGCCGAAACATTGTGAACACCCATTGCATCAAAGATCGCGCGCATCGGGCCGCCAGCCTTCACGCCGGTACCTTCTTTGGCCGGCTGGATGAAGACGGTGGTGGCACCGTGCTTGCCGATAACGGTGTGTTGCAGTGTACCGTTCTTCAGCGGGATCTTAACCATGTTGTGGCGGGCTTGTTCCATTGCCTTTTGTACGGCAACCGGAACTTCCTTGGAACGGCCCTTACCCATGCCGATACCGCCGTCGCCATCACCAACCACGGTCAGGGCGGAGAAAGCCATGATACGGCCGCCCTTAACCACTTTGGTGACGCGGTTGACGCTGATCATTTTCTCGACCAGACCGTCGCCGCGATCTTCCATTTCGTGCTTAGCCATTCTTCACTCCGAATTAGAATACGAGGCCGTGTTCGCGAGCGGCGTCAGCCAGGGCCTTCATGCGACCGTGGTATTTGAAACCGGAGCGGTCGAAGGCCACGTTCACGATGCCAGCGGCTTTTGCCTTTTCGGCAATGCGCTTGCCGATCACGGCCGCAGCTGCCACGTTGCCGCCATTGGCGAGCTCAGCGCGGACTTCTGCTTCCAGCGAAGAAGCGCTGGCCAGTACCTTGCTGCCGGTCTCGTCAATGATCTGGGCGTAAATGTGGCTATTGGTGCGATGCACAGAGAGGCGCACCATCTTGAGCTCCGCAATCCGTGCACGGGTTTTACGTGCGCGGCGGAGTCGAGCTTGTTTCTTGTCCATGTCAGTGCCTCAGTTACTTCTTCTTGGTTTCTTTCAGAACCACAACCTCGTCGGCATAACGAACGCCCTTGCCCTTGTAGGGCTCCGGCGAGCGGTAAGCGCGGATCTCGGCTGCGACCTGACCAACGAGCTGCTTGTTAGCGCCCTTGACCAGAATCTCGGTCTGAGTCGGAGTCTCAACCTTGATGCCTTCCGGCATCTTGTGAGCCACCGGGTGCGAGAAACCCAGAGACAGGTTCAGGGTATCGCCTTGGGCTTGGGCACGATAGCCCACGCCGACCAGCTGCAGCTTCTTCTCGAAGCCCTTCGATACGCCGTTCACCATGTTGTTCAGCAGGGCACGCAGGGTGCCGGACATGGCACGTGCGAACTTGCTGTCGTTCTTGGCAGCGAAAGTCAGCTGGTTGTTGTCCAGCTTCACTTCCACGTCGTTGCACAGAGCGGTGCTCAGGGAGCCCAGGGCGCCCTTAACAGTCACTTCTGCAGCGCCGAACTTCACTTCGACGCCGGCCGGGATGGCTACCGGATTCTTAGCTACGCGAGACATTTGACCCCCTTACGCCACGACGCAGAGCAGTTCGCCGCCGATACCGGCTGCGCGTGCCTTGCGATCGGTCATCACGCCCTTGGAGGTGGACAGAATCGCCACGCCCAGACCATTCATGACCTTCGGGATTTCGGTGGAGCCCTTGTACACGCGCAGGCCAGGACGGGATACGCGCTCGATGCGCTCGATCACCGGACGGCCAGCGTAGTACTTGAGCTGGATATCAAGAACAGGCTTCTTCTCTTCGCCGGCAACGGCGAAGTCTTCGATGTAGCCTTCTTCCTTCAGCACCTGCGCCAGCGCAACCTTCAGCTTCGAGCAAGGCATGGAAACCTTGACCTTGGAAGCGGTTTGGCCGTTGCGGATGCGGGTCAACATATCGGAAATAGGATCGTGCATGCTCATTCTATGTGTCTCCTATTACCAGCTGGCCTTCACAACACCCGGAATCTCGCCCTTCATGGCGATCTCACGCAGTTTGTTGCGACCCAGGCCGAATTTACGGAACACACCACGCGGACGACCGGTCACGGCGCAGCGACGACGCTGGCGAACCGGAGAAGCGTTGCGCGGCAGTTGCTGCAGTTGCAGGCGGGCAGCGAAACGCTCTTCTTCCGAGAGGTTCTGGTTGTTGATGGTGGCGATCAGGGCTTCACGCTTGGCAGCAAACTTATTGGCCAGCTTGACGCGCTTTTCTTCACGGTTAATCAGTGCAAGTCGTGCCATGTGCTTAACCCTTGAACGGGAACTTGAACGCGGCCAGCAGAGCGCGGGCCTCTTCGTCAGTCTTCGCCGTGGTGGTGATAGTGATGTTCATACCACGCAGAGCATCGATCTTGTCGTACTCGATTTCCGGGAAGATGATCTGTTCTTTAACGCCCATGTTGTAGTTGCCACGGCCATCAAAGGACTTGGCAGATACACCACGGAAGTCGCGAACGCGCGGCAAAGCGATGGTTACCAGGCGGTCCAGGAACTCGTACATGCGTTCGCGACGCAGAGTTACCTTGCAACCTACCGGGTAGTTGTCGCGAATCTTGAAGCCTGCGATGGACTTGCGAGCGGTGGTGACAACCGGCTTCTGGCCGGCGATCTTTTCCAGGTCGCCCACGGCGAATTCCATTACCTTCTTATCGGCAACGGCTTCGCCCACGCCCATGTTCACGGTGATCTTCTCGATACGCGGAACTTGCATGATCGACTTGTAGCCGAACTGTTTCATCAGTTCTGGCACTACGCTGTCTTTGTAGAAATCGTAGAGACGTGCCATGTTAGCTCCTTAGGCGCCGATAACTTCGCCGCTGGACTTGAACACGCGCACCTTGCGGCCGTCTTCAAGAACCTTGAAGCCTACGCGGTCAGCCTTTTGGCTTGCCGGATTGAAAATCGCGACGTTGGAAGCATCGATGGGCATGGTCTTCTCGACGATGCCGCCAGCTACGCCACGTACCGGGTTCGGCTTCTGGTGTTTCTTGGCGACATTCACGCCTTCAACTACCAGCTTGGTTTCCAGAACACGCAGGACGGTACCGCGCTTGCCTTTGTCTTTACCGGTGATTACTACGACTTCATCACCTTTACGAATTTTGCGCATGTGACCTCCTTACAGCACTTCAGGAGCCAGCGATACGATCTTCATGAAGCGTTCGGTACGCAGTTCACGCGTAACGGGCCCGAAGATACGTGTGCCGATCGGCTCAAGCTTGTTGTTGAGCAGTACGGCAGCATTGCTGTCAAACTTGATCAAAGAGCCATCCGGACGGCGCACGCCTTTGGCAGTGCGTACCACGACCGCGTTGTATACGTCGCCTTTTTTGACGCGACCACGCGGAGCGGCATCCTTGATGCTCACCTTGATGATGTCACCTACGCTAGCATAGCGACGCTTGGAGCCACCCAGCACCTTGATGCACATAACGTGACGCGCACCAGTGTTGTCAGCGACCTCAAGCATGGTCTGCATTTGGATCATTTGAGATTACCTTTCTAATCCAACTTTATCCGTCACTTTCCACTGCCGTTAGCTTGGGCGCGATGCCAGGCTCGAACAGCGGAAACGCCACAGATCATTCTGTGGCGTATCAAACGGCCAGTTTTGGACCCCGTAAGGGCGGAACTCCTGCACGAAGAGTGCAGGAGATGGCCATTATACAGAGGACCGAGGTCCTCTGCAAGCTTTATACCTGGCGAGATTTCTCAACCAGGCCAGTTACCACCCACGATTTGGTCTTCGAGAGCGGGCGGGACTCGCTGATTACTACGATGTCGCCAGCCTTGAACTCGTTGTTTTCGTCGTGTGCGTGGAACTTCTTGGAGCGACGGATGATCTTGCCGTAGATCGGGTGCTTTACTTTGCGCTCGACCAGTACGGTCACGGTCTTATCCATCTTGTCGCTGACCACAACGCCGGTCAGCGTACGTACCACTTTGGTTTCGCTCATCTTAAACTGCCTTTTCTTTCAGAACGGTACGAACACGAGCGATGTCGCGACGCACTTTCTTCAGTTCAGAGGTCTTGGCGAGTTGCTGAGTAGCGTGCTGCATGCGCAGCGCAAACTGGGCCTTCAGCAGGCTCAGCAGTTCCGCCTTCAGCTCTTCAACAGTTTTGGCTTTCAGTTCGGACGCTTTCATTACTGACCTACCTGTTTGGTTACGAACACAGTGGCGATCGGCAACTTAGCTGCGGCCAGACGGAAAGCTTCGCGAGCGAGTTCCTCGGATACGCCATCCATTTCGTACAGCATCTTGCCAGGCTGAATCTCAGCCACGTAGTACTCCGGAGAGCCCTTACCCCCGCCCATACGGACTTCGGCCGGCTTGGAGGTGATCGGCTTGTCCGGGAAGATACGGATCCAGATGCGGCCGCCACGCTTGATGTGACGAGTCATCGCACGACGCGCAGCTTCGATCTGACGCGCGGTCAGACGACCACGACCAACAGCCTTCAGACCGAAATCACCAAAGCTCACCTTATTGCCACGAGTGGCGATACCGGTGTTACGGCCTTTGTGCTGTTTGCGGTACTTGAGTCTAGTTGGCTGCAGCATTGCGGGCACCCTTTCTCATTTTCTTCTCGGGAGCTGCCGGCGTAGCCACAACTTGGCCCGGCTTCAGCTCGCCTTTGTATACCCATACCTTGATGCCGATGATACCGTAGGTAGTCTTGGCTTCGGAGGTAGCGTAATCCACGTCAGCGCGCAGGGTATGCAGCGGAACGCGGCCTTCGCGGTACCATTCGCTACGCGCGATGTCGATACCGTTCAGACGACCGGACGACATGATCTTGATGCCTTCGGCACCCAGACGCATGGCGTTTTGCATGGCGCGCTTCATGGCGCGACGGAACATAACACGCTTTTCCAGCTGGGAAGCGATGCCGTCGGCGATGATTTGCGCGTCCAGTTCCGGCTTGCGAACTTCTTCGATGTTCACGTGAACCGGCACGCCCAGGCGCTTTTGCAGTTCTTGCTTCAGAACTTCAATGTCTTCGCCCTTCTTGCCAATCACCACGCCCGGACGGGCGCTGTGAATGGTGATGCGGGCGGACTTGGCCGGACGCTCGATGGTTACGCGGCCAACCGAAGCGTGACCCAGACGCTTCTTCAGGAATTCGCGAACTTCGATATCCTGCTTCAGCATTTCCGGGAAGTTCTGCGAAGACGCGAACCACTTGGAAGACCAGTTTTTGTTAACGGCAAGACGGAATCCCGTCGGATGAATCTTCTGACCCATTTCTTACCCCTTAATTGCCAACGGTCAACGAGATGTGGCAGGTCTGCTTTTCGATGCGATTGCCACGACCCTTAGCACGGGCAGTGAAACGCTTCAGACTAGCGCCCTTGTCAACAAAGATGCTGGTGACACGCAGGGTGTCGATGTCAGCGCCTTCGTTGTGTTCGGCGTTAGCGATTGCAGATTCCAGCACTTTCTTGATGATTACCGCGCCCTTCTTCGGGGAGAAGGCCAGGATATTCAGCGCCTGATCAACGGGCTTGCCGCGGACCAGATCGGCCACCAGACGACACTTTTGTGCCGACAGGCGAACACTTTTCAGATTTGCAGATACTCTCATCGCTTCACCTTACTTCTTCTTCGCCTTCTTATCGGCAGCATGGCCTTTGAAGGTGCGAGTCAGCGAGAATTCACCCAGTTTGTGGCCGACCATGTTTTCAGAAACATAGACGGGAACGTGAGTGCGACCGTTGTGTACAGCGATGGTCAAACCAATGAAGTCCGGCAGGATGGTCGAACGACGGGACCAGGTCTTGATCGGACGCTTGTCGCTGGTTGCCCGTACCGCATCCACCTTCTTCAGGAGATGCAGGTCAACGAACGGGCCTTTTTTCTGCGAACGTGCCATTGTCAATTACCCTTTGTTGGAATAGCGACGGCGTACGATCATGTTGTCGGTACGCTTGTTGCGACGGGTACGGAAGCCCTTAGCCGGAGTGCCCCATGGGCTCACCGGTACGCGGCCTTCGCCAGTGCGGCCTTCACCACCACCATGCGGGTGATCGATCGGGTTCATCGCCGTACCGCGAACGGTCGGGCGGATGCCGCGCCAACGAGTAGCACCGGCCTTGCCCAGCTTGCGCAGGGAGTGCTCTTCGTTACCCACTTCGCCAACGGTCGCACGGCAATCGACGTGCACCAGGCGGATCTCGCCAGAGCGCAGACGCAGTTGAGCGTACACGCCTTCACGAGCCAGCAGCATTGCAGAAGCGCCAGCGGAGCGAACCATCTGAGCGCCCTTGCCGGGTTGCATTTCCACGCAGTGGATAGTGGTACCCACCGGGATGTTGCGGATCGGCAGAGCGTTACCGGCCTTGATCGGAGCCTCGGAACCGGACAGCAGAACCGCGCCAACCTTCACGCCACGCGGGGCGATGATGTAGCGGCGTTCGCCATCGGCGTAGCACAACAGAGCGATGTGGGCAGTGCGGTTCGGATCGTATTCGATGCGTTCCACTTTTGCCGGGATGCCATCCTTGTTGCGACGGAAGTCGATCAGACGGTAGTGCTTCTTGTGGCCACCACCGCGATGACGCGTGGTGATGTGACCATTGTGATTGCGACCACCGGTGGAGTTTTTCTTCTCAACCAGGGCAGCGTGCGGAGCACCCTTGTGCAGGTCAGGGTTTACCACCTTGACGACAGCACGGCGACCCGCGGAAGTCGGTTTTACCTTAACGATAGGCATGCTCTATCTCCTTACTCCGCCGCGGCCGGGGTAGCGGTCAGGTCGATTTCTTGACCTTCAACCAGGCTAACGTAGGCCTTTTTCCAGTCACTGCGACGACCGATGCTACGGCCGAAACGCTTAACCTTGCCCTTGACGTTCACAGTGGAAACGCCTTCAACTTTTACGTTGAACAGCATTTCAACAGCGGCCTTGATTTCCGGCTTGGTTGCGTCTTTAGCAACACGGAACGCCATTTGCTGGTTCTTCTCAGCAATCATGGTGCTCTTTTCGGAAACGATCGGAGCAAGGATTACTTGCAACAGACGTTCTTGGTTCATGCCCACTGCTCCTCCAGTTGCTTCACGGCGTCGCGGGTGATCACGGTCTTCTTGAAGCGCAGCAGGCTGTACGGGTCAGCTTGTTGAGCTTCGATAACCAGCACGTTCGGCAGGTTACGCGAAGACAGATACAGGTTTTCGTTCAGCTCGCCAGTGATGAACAGAGCTTGCTCCAGACCCATCGGCTGCACAGTGCCCACGAATTCCTTGGTCTTCGGGCTGGCTACATTCAGCTCGTCCACGATGATCAGACGCTCGTCACGCACCAGTTGCGACAGGATAGCTGCCATACCAGCACGGAACATCTTGCGGTTGATCTTCTGGGTGAAGTTCTCGTCCGGCTTGTTCGGGAAGGCGCGGCCACCACCACGACGGTTCGGGGTGGAAGTCATACCTGCACGAGCGTTACCAGTGCCCTTCTGACGGAACGGCTTCTTGGTCGAGTGCTTCACTTCGGCACGAGTCAGCTGGGCACGGTTGCCGCTACGGGCGTTCGCCAGGAACGCGGTAACAACTTGGTGTACCAGAGCTTCGTTGTAGTCGCGGCCGAACAGGGAGTCGGACACTTGCAGGCTACCAACAGCCTTGCCTTGGGTATTGATTACATTCAATTCCATCACGCACCCGCTTTCACGCTAGGACGCACGACTACGTCGCCGTTCTTGGCACCCGGGACTGCGCCCTTAACCAGGATCAGCTGACGCTCGGCGTCGATACGAACGATCTCGAGGCACTGAACCGTGCTCTTGACGTTACCGTACTGACCGGCCATGCGCTTGCCCGGGAATACACGACCCGGATCCTGAGCTTGACCAATGGAACCCGGCGTATTGTGCGAACGCGAGTTACCGTGGGAAGCACGGTTGGAAGAGAAGTTGTGACGCTTGATCACACCGGAGAAGCCCTTACCCTTGGAGGTACCGGTCACATCAACCAGTTGACCAACGGAGAAGGTTTCAACAGCGACAGCATCGCCCAGCTTCAGGTTGGAGACAGCTTCGGCGGACAGAGCGAACTCTACCAGAACCTCACCTGCTTCAACGCCAGCCTTGGCGAAGTGGCCGGCTGCAGCCTTGTTTACACGATTGGCCTTCTTGGAGCCAAAAGTGACCTGAACGGCATTGTAGCCGTCAGTTTCTGCAGTTTTGATTTGCGTGACGCGGTTAGCGGACATGTCCAGCACAGTTACCGGGATGGTTGCGCCATCTTCGGCAAAAATGCGGGTCATGCCGACTTTGCGACCGACAAGACCTAAACTCATGTTTATTTCCTTTTTCAGGCGCCGATTGCGATTGACCGGCATAAAAAACACGACATAAAAAACAAAAACGGACTCGCCTAAATGGCGAGTCCGCTAATGTATCACAGAAAATTCAAGAATCGCAAGCACTTAGCTTGCAAACCCTTGAACTTAAGCGATTACTGCAGCTTGATTTCCACATCCACACCGGCCGGCAGGTCGAGCTTCATCAGAGCATCAACAGTCTTGTCGGTCGGGTCTACGATGTCCATCAGACGCAGGTGAGTGCGGATTTCCAGCTGGTCGCGGGAAGTCTTGTTCACGTGCGGGGAGCGCAGAACGTTGAAACGCTCGATCTTGGTCGGCAGCGGAACCGGGCCCTTGACTACGGCGCCGGTACGCTTAGCGGTTTCAACGATTTCCTGAGCGGAACGATCGATCAGGTTGTAATCGAACGCCTTCAGGCGGATGCGGATCTTTTGGCTAGACATGAAAAATCTCCGCTTCCGTTACTTGAGGATCTTGGCAACCACGCCGGCGCCGACGGTACGGCCGCCTTCGCGGATAGCGAAGCGCAGACCTTCTTCCATGGCGATCGGTGCGATCAGTTCAACGGAGATTTCCACGTTGTCACCCGGCATTACCATTTCCACGCCTTCAGCCAGCTTGATCGCGCCGGTCACGTCGGTCGTACGGAAGTAGAACTGCGGACGGTAGTTCGCGAAGAACGGGGTGTGACGGCCACCTTCGTCCTTGGACAGCACGTACACGGAAGCTTGGAACTCGGTGTGCGGAGTGA
>NZ_JAELTR010000159.1:0-564 GCF_016428945.1 Chromobacterium sp. ASV23 | reverse complement strand
ACAGAATTCCTTAACTCCAGAAAATCTATTTTTTTCCCTTCGTCTGTTACCCATGATTCCTTATTATCCCAATGCCCTGCGCAAAGGTTAATACTCCCCGAATAAATAACACATCCGTTTTTTCGCTCGACAAAGATACAATTCGCTACATCATGATAGCTTTTCCCATTATTTGGATCATCAAGGATGCCATATGTCGAAACGGTAAGGTTTAGAATATCGTTCTTCTCCCCTGAAACATCTTCCAAATTATAAGGCTCGCCAAGGAATTTTAGTACATCCCTTTTTTGCCCATCCTTTATGAAAAGCTTATTGTCAAAATTGCGATGTGCTAGCTTTGCAAGCAATTTGTCTGATATCTTTACTTTGTCTATAAATAACGGGCTATCCTGTATCATTTCTGCTCTTGCAATTAGAGAAAAGCCAGTCAGAAATGCAGCAAATAATATTAGTTTCTTCATGCCTTCTCCTTTAGTTTCTTGAATATTTTAGGCATGTCTGTCCCTTGCCTAGCATTACCATAAATTTCTAATACACCAGATTCTATTTTTGCGTGATTGACTC
>NZ_JAELTR010000158.1:0-568 GCF_016428945.1 Chromobacterium sp. ASV23 | reverse complement strand
CTCTTATAGTGGTGGCATTGCATGGTCTGATATGCTTCATGCAATTCCATTCTTTTTGACGATGTCGCAGTCTTGGTTTTATCAACTAACAAGTGAGGGTGTAGCACTCTACTACATGTTTCCGCGTGCAAGTATTGCATGGTCTGTCAGTACTGAAATGTTGATGTATGCGTTTTATCCTCTTTTTTGGTATTGGTTGGTGAGAGGTAGAAATTATTCTTGGGGAATGAGTGGTGTTGTTTCTGTTTTTAGTATACTGATTTTGTCTTTTATTTTTAGGGGCCTATATGCGAGTGAGCCATGGATTGATCGAGTAGGTGTCAATATTTTTGGCGATATTTCTTCTGTTTCGAGAAGTCCTGAATTTTCATTTTCATTTTGGGTCTGGTATATTTCGCCATATGCAAGACTGCTGCAATTTACCTGTGGAATTGTTGTCGCAGACTATTGTCTGAAACACGTTGATAGCTGTCTCTTATACACATCTGACGCTGCCGACGACAGCACGGAGGTGTGGGTGTGGGGGGGGGGGGGGGGGGTGGAGGGGGGGGGGGGGGGGGGGGGGGGG
>NZ_JAELTR010000157.1:0-575 GCF_016428945.1 Chromobacterium sp. ASV23 | reverse complement strand
CCCACCCCCCCCCCCCCCCACCCCCACCTCCGTGCTGTCGTCGGCAGCGTCAGATGTGTATAAGAGACAGGCACCAATCCAGTCTTTACCCTCTCCCGGCTCTTGAAGGTTTTCTAGCAGAACAATCCCTATATGGCCCGTGTTTAGCATCCATAAATGTGTGCCTTGAAACCTTATGTCCCTTCCTTCGTAGACATTTCCAAAGCAATCAAGGGCATAATGATAGCCAATATCCGCATAGTCCCTAGAGCCTCCCATGTGAAAGTCCTGTATCTGCTGCATTTGCAGAGCAGCGGGGCCACATGAATAAGACCGGCCAGCGGTGTGTATTGCGATACCCTTATAATTCCAATCGTTTTTCAACTTTTCAGGACGGTTCTTATGCGCAGCCCAATCAGAGCGCGGCACAAACTCTAAACCTGCCCTGCGTGTACTGGCGATGATGGCCTCTCTCGTTGCTGCACGATCATTGATGGTCAAAACAGTGGTTGGGATAGTTCCATCTGGCATGGCTCTTGCAAGCTGTGCATGGGTTTCATACTTTCCGCTCATGACTCAGGATGCTCCAAATGCTC
>NZ_JAELTR010000156.1:0-584 GCF_016428945.1 Chromobacterium sp. ASV23 | reverse complement strand
AGCTTATATTTAAGTGCTCCGCCTCGAGTCGAAGACAACTCACCCAAGGCAAACAGATACTCCTTCTCTGACATAAAAGTGCGGTAGAAACGGAGCAAGGTATGCTCACCCCCAAGTTCGTAATCATCCCCTAATAGGCCATTTGTCTTAAGTGCAAAGCAAGAAAGTCGATCAGGGAAATCATGGAGACAACACGCATGAGGAGAGTCAAATAGGATATGGGAAGTTTTACTGATGGAATTAGTCCCCCAGAAAAAATGCAGTCGACTGACCAAACTGAAAAGTGTCTCACCAGGCAACCAGTCAAGCAGTGAGAAAGGTTTAAACATGCCACCCCCAATGCTATTTACTTCCTAATCATAGTGAACTTCTGCATCTGCTACCAATCAACAAAATGGTGGTGAAAACTCACTTAATACCTTCCTTAATCTCTGAAGTAGCGCATTGAGATTGCCTGATTTATTCAGAAGAGCATGCTCTAACTCAGATGCCACACTAAAGATACTCTCAACTTCCATTGTACGTGCAGCCCCCTTAATTCTATGAATGTGATGAAATGCTGCATTTACGTCCCCATTTTCCAC
>NZ_JAELTR010000155.1:0-607 GCF_016428945.1 Chromobacterium sp. ASV23 | reverse complement strand
AGACTATTCATAAAGGAAGCGGGGAGGAAGGTTGATTTATTGGCCTTTCTAAATAGTGCATACAACACTGATGATTACATGGAAGAAATATTTGGGCAGAAAAGTAAAATCATAACGATTAATATTTCAACCTATGGCATCCTGGAGGCGGGCAATGCAAAGACCTACCATGAAGTAACAAGTTGCATGTTTATTGATAGAAAAACCGGATGCTTGATTAATAGGGAAAGTGCTGAGGCATGTGTGGGCGAGTGGATTGATGGCCGAAAATGGAAAACAGATGATGGTGCTGTAATAGACCTAGCTGTTAAAAGAAAGTCTATCCTCGATCGTACAACAGCGGATGCGTATTTATTGAGAAAAGAAAACTACGGTAGATGTCAAATGCAGTAGTTAAGTGATAGCTGCCTGGGTAATCCAAACAAAATTAAAGACATCCCATCTGCTCGCAAGGCGCTTGACAAGTATGGAGTCTAAAAAGCTGAAGGGGCGGAGAAAAATCGCCCCTATCATCTGTGATAAAATAAGACCAATCAGTATTTAATCTCCCAATTGCATCTTCCGCCATATTTCAACATTTACCCTCTGGTTGTGCACAAACTAAGGG
>NZ_JAELTR010000154.1:0-612 GCF_016428945.1 Chromobacterium sp. ASV23 | reverse complement strand
TACCATCACTGCTAATGGCTGATTTAGCCCAGATTGAGAGATCGTCTATTGAAATGTTTTCCATGTCCATATTAATTGCGGATGGAATAACGTGGTAAATTTCAACATTATAAGCCCGAAGATTTTCTAAATTGAACTCGTTTGCAAGCAGTGATGCTGGATTCGTTTCTAGCCCAATATATACATCGCCAGGTTGAAATTCAACATATTCATCACGAATGAATTCCGTTGGAGATGACATTTCTTGGAACATCATTCTACGCGCAAATCTAAATTCAAATTTGTCTTCTTGGACGGTGTAAATTGGCTCAACCCTTACATAATCTTTACATGCTCTAACAATAGAATTTATTGTATTTATCGATGAGGTATAGAATTTGCTATTTTTAGTGTCACTATGAATTCCACTTATATCTATGAATATGTGATTCTTTCGATATCTACTTGGTATGATCGCGGAAATCAGCTTTGCTGCCTCCAGTATGTCATTGTTATTTTCTGGCTCGCCATTAATTCCACATATGGCAGTAGTTAACATCTCGTGACTAATAGAGTTATTGCTATAGAAGTTTTCTATAGAATTTTTATAGAGCTCTGAACATACTATTGTGC
>NZ_JAELTR010000153.1:0-616 GCF_016428945.1 Chromobacterium sp. ASV23 | reverse complement strand
GGTGCGGCATGATCGCATACGGATCCAATTCGGCTATGTGCTGATTTCCAGTCTCTTTGCGTCATTTTCCATGTCTTCGATGTTTATTGGTGCAGATGTCTGGCGAGATTGGATACGTCAGGATGCCATATCGACATATGTAAAGGAGCATGCGGAAGAACTGGTAAATGTAGGTACATTTATTATTGTTGATCACACTTCTGGTTATCGAGTTGGAGATCGACAAATCTGGAACTATGAATATACCGGAAATATCATTTATGCTCGAGGAGGCAGAAATAGCCTTGGTGTGGATGTGAATGAGTATCGAACCTGGGGTAATGATGAGTTATTGTTGCATGATGCCTACTACCGTGAGCGTTACAATATAAGCCAGTATGATTTTTCAGCGCGCCATGTCTTTCTTGAGATCGAGAATGGAGATTATCATCCTAGTCTGGGTATCGTTTTTGCAATTTCAGCCAATAGTTTGCTGGGTAAGAAGTGGATGCCGGCGACTGGAAGGATATTTGAGATAAGCCATCATGACGAAGCGCGCATATATCCTGTTATGATGAATAAACTGCGCTTGCTGGTATTTAAGCTTGAGAATTACAAGAAGATTAATGGTCCTGTC
>NZ_JAELTR010000152.1:0-623 GCF_016428945.1 Chromobacterium sp. ASV23 | reverse complement strand
GCCGCCGAGGAAGGCATTGAGGTTGGCCAGCGAATTGCCGAGGTTGTTGCCGAAGTCGGTGTTGCCATGCCAGACGCCGTTCTGATCGCCAAAGTTCAAGGCGGTGGCGATGAAGCTGGCGGTGGGGTTGTGATTGGCCAGGTCGGCCAGCACGGTGGACAGCGCGGTCTGGCCACTGACGGGGCTGGAGATATGGCTGTCGTTGAGGCCGTACAGCAGGGCGGTCAGGCCATTGGGCTGGAAGCTGATGGCCGGGGTGTCCGGCGGCACCACATCCAGCGTGCCGCTGTCCGAGCCGGCGGCGGAGACATTGCCCAAGGCGTTGGTTTGCGTCGCCGACACGCTGACCGTCTGGCCATTGGCCGGTTCCGGAATGCCGAGGCTCAGCACGCCATTGGCGTAGCTAGCGGTGACGGCCGGGTTGCTGCTGGTCACCGAGCCGTCGCTGTGGACGGTGAGGCTGCTGCTCACGCCGCCGTCGCTGATCGAAACCTGGGCGCTGCCGCCGCTGCTGAGGCTGTTCGAGTCCAGCGCGACGGTGGCCTGCACCTGGCCATGGGCCAGGTCGGTCGGGCCGATCAAACCGTTCGGGTCGAGGTGTTCGGCCACGGTGACGGTGGGCG
>NZ_JAELTR010000151.1:0-596 GCF_016428945.1 Chromobacterium sp. ASV23 | reverse complement strand
CTTCAACATTGAGAAACTGGGCGGACACCGAGAGTTTCCAAACCAAGAAAAGGGCGATGGACATACTTGTCCAGGCAATATTGGCATTCAGCTGGTGAATCGCCTTCGAGCTGCTACGGGGCTTCCTAAACCATGAGCAACACCAGTTTTAAGAAGTCTGTCGCTGTTTTATTGCTGATAATAGCTTTGGCGATATTGACAGTAACCGCGCACATCCCGAAGCCGCCTAGCCCCTCACTAAGCCCTTGTACGCCTGCATGGTTTGAGTACATAGAGCATCATTATGTTTCTGTGGATGATGGGGAGGGACATGGCCCAGATCGTGGGACGTTGGAGTACCTTGGCTCTATATCACGCCAGTTAGGTTTGCCGGATGATAATAACCCTGACGCAGCTGCACAATGCAAGATGATTCAAGATGGACTACAAAAACGCACAATAGTCATTAGTAGTTTGTTTGGTCCGATTACTGTATGGCAAAGATGACTCTAGCCAATTTCATTAAGGACTGTCTCTTATACACATCTCCGAGCCCACGAGACTCAAAAGAGGGGGGGGGGGGGGGGGGGGGGGGGGGGGGGGGGGGGGGGGGGGGG
>NZ_JAELTR010000150.1:0-670 GCF_016428945.1 Chromobacterium sp. ASV23 | reverse complement strand
CTCGTGGGCTCGGAGATGTGTATAAGAGACAGCTGTTAAGTGCTTCATCCCCCGGGCGTCAGGATGCAGGCCGGATAGTAAATGCTGTCAGAAATCTGCTAAGCGAAGGATAGAATTCATTTCGAATTTCTTGAAGGTGTCTGAGATGGAAATATTTGAGCAAAGTAAGTAATCTTATAGTCAGATCCCCATAATTGAACGGATTTAACGTGAAAAATATTAGCAAACTACTGATATTGCTTACGATTGAGTAAGTGCTGCATGTTTTTATTGTAAGTTGATTGGGATTAATAAGTCTGCAAGTAAAGGCATTGCCAGATCAAATTGTAATGCAGTCACTGCATTGGTAAATAGTATAACAACAACAAAAATCTTTCCAACGGACCTGCACAAGATGGTGTTAAATATCGCGCCCGGGGGATGAAGCAATTAACAGGACGCTTGAATAAAAACGACTATTGGATTTACAGAGGCTGGAGAAAAGTTCCACTCAAGACCGCCCAAACTTGGCAGATATTAACCTATGAGCAAATACCAGACATCGTAGACCCTCAGAAAATTAGCATCATTCCATTCAACTGTATTGATGCTGGTGGTTTCTATTGGAAAAGAGGAGCTAGGCGAACAGGGTATAAACACATGAATAAAATAATAAAATAGAATGACACAA
>NZ_JAELTR010000014.1:0-75837 GCF_016428945.1 Chromobacterium sp. ASV23 | reverse complement strand
GGCAGACGAGGTGGCTTCGGCCTGGGTTTGGGCGCCGGTGGCTACTTGCTGCGCCATGCCGGACAGCGCGCGGGCGGAGTCGGAGACGTGATGAGCGTTTTCCTGGATGCTTTGCACCATCTGGCGCAGGCCGTCGCGCATTTCCTGGATGTCGCGGGCGATCTGCATCGCCTCGTCGCGTGCTGGGGGGATAGGTTCGCTGACGCCGGACAGATTGCCCTGCTTGATCTGATGCACCAGATCGGCCGACTTGCGCAGCGGAGAGGTGATCAAGTGCGAGATCCACAAGGCGACTACGACCGCGAGCAGCAGCGACGCCAGCGCGGTAGCGAGCAGGATGATCACCGCATCCCGGCTGGATTCCAGCGCGATCACCATCGATTTATCCAGCCGGCCTTGCTGACGGTCGCGCAGCGACAACAGCGCGTTGATGAAGTTGTTGTTGGCCGGCGCGAACTTGGTTTCCAGAAAATCGCGGGCGGCATCGGTCTGGTGGCTGCGAATCAGCGCATACAAGGGCTCGAATAGTGGCCGTTGCTCATCTTGTGCTTGCCGGATTTTCGCGAACAAAGCCCTGCCTTCCGGAGTGGACAGCATGGGCTCCATTTTTTCCAGGTCGGCGCGGTTGCTGTCGCGGATTGCATTCACGTCCTGAATTTTCTTTTCTGCCATGCCGCTGTCGCGCGCCAGCACGCCATCGCGCACGCCGCGGCTGATGTAGAGCAGGTTCAGTGCGATGCGTTGGGACAGAATGATCTTGGGGTAGCGGTCTTCTTTAATCTCGGTGACGTTGTCCTGGATGGTCTGCAGTTTGTTGTAGGCGACGACGACGACGACGCAGAGCAGCAGGATCAGTAGCGAGAAACCGCCCAGCAGTTTTTGTCGAACAGTGAGTTGGTGCAGCATGCAAGCCTCCTGGGGCGCATTTTTGATTCCCATATAAATGGTTCTAGTGCACTAGATAGTGAAAATTCATAAGGGGAAACGCGTAGGGAGCAGAAAAAAGGGCCGAGGACTCGGCTTGCGGAGGAAGACGAATTTGCCCTAATACCGCGCGGAGCCTTGCCAGGCAATGGCTAAGGGTGGGCAAGAGGGCGTTGACTGCTACCATGCTGGCAGAGCGCGCCGGCGCTCTGCCAATCGTCGCTTACTGGGCGTTAGTCCAGCTCGACTTGCAGATTCGCGGCATAATCCGCCACTTGTCGCAACAGCTGCCTATGCTCGGGCGGGAGCTCGCTTGCCTCCAGCTCCGCCATTTCTCTTTGGAAACCTGGCAGGGCGGCAGCCAGCCGTTCTCGGCACCATTGCTTCCAGCGTCGCTGGTCGCTGTCGGACAAGGAGTTGGGGAAGTTGCGGGCGCGGTAGCGGAACAGCAGTTCCGCCAACTGCGGATCTTCAAACAGCGCCATCTCTCCGGCCAGTTGCGGGGCGGACAGCCGGCGCATTTTCTGCAGCACCTTGCGGTCGTTGTTGGAAACAAAACCGCCGTACAGGTTTTCGTCGACGTCCAGCGGATCGCCTGCCTCGCGCTGATAGACGCGGCGCCACAGCGCGGACAGGTCCGGCAAGGTTTTCGCTGCCTCGGCGTGGCGGCGCATGGCTGCCAGGTCCATGCTCCAGCGCGCCGCGGCTTCCTCGCTCAATACCTTGAGATTGGCGACCACGAACGGCGATTTGTTGATGTGAATGGTCTTGATCGGCAGCCGTTGCGTGCCTGCCGGCAGTTCGTCGGCGCGGCTGAACAGGCGCAGACGGATATCATCGGCGGACAGGCCGCGCAGTTCGGCCGGGTCATGCGCCAGGTCCCAGACGATGACCTCGTTGGCGTTGGTCGGGTGAGCGGCCAGCGGCCACACCAGGGCCAGATTGCCGCGCTCGACGCCATACATGCCGGAAACGTGCAGCACCGGCTTGGGGTCGTGCAAGGATAGCTGCACCTTGACTGCATCCTTTTTGCGCAGCGTCAGGTAGTAATCGAACAGCTTGGGTTGGCGCTGGCGGATCAATCTGGCCAGGGCGATGGTGGCGCGCACGTCGGACAGCGCGTCGTGCGCCGACTCATGCGCCAGGCCGTTGGCGGCGGACAGGTGTTCCAGCTTGAAGCTGACGCGGCCGTCTTCGTGCTGAGGCCAGACGATGCCGTCCGGCCGCAGCGCGTAGGTGGCGCGCACCAGGTCCAGCAGATCCCAGCGCCCGCAGTGGTTCTGCCATTCGCGCGCGTAAGGGTCGATCAGGTTGCGCCAGAACAGAAAGCGGGTGACCTCGTCGTCGAAGCGCAGCGAGTTGTAGCCGACGCCTATGGTGGCCGGCGTGGCCAGTTCGCGTTCTATCACGCCGGCGAACTCATGCTCGGCCACGCCGCGCTCGCGGCATAGCTGCGGCGTGATGCCGGTCAGCAGGGTGGCCTGCAGCGTGGGCAGGTAGTCGGGCGCCGGGCGGCAGTACAGCATCACCGGCTCGCCGATTTCGTTCAGTTCGGCATCGGTGCGGATGCCGGCGAATTGCGACGGGCGGTCGCGGCGCGGCACGGCGCCGAAGGTTTCGTAGTCGTGCCAGAAGAAGGTGTGGTTGGACATGGGGAACCAGGCAATCGTCGATGCGGGCTATTGTCGCATCGACGCGCCCCGATGAGCCAGCCGGGCGTCACTCCAGCCAGGACGGCTTGCGCATTTCGATCAGCGCTTGGATGCCTTCGCGGCCCTCGTCGCTCATGCGCACCGCGAGGCTGTGTTCGATGCAGCGCTGTATCACCTGCGGCGTGATGTCCTGATGCCCGACTTCTCCCACCAGATGCTTGGCGGCGCGCATCGCCGCCGGGCCGTTCAGCAGCAGCTGCGCCAGCATGTGCTGGACGGCGGCGTCCAGTTCGTCGTTCTCCAATACTTGATGAATCAATCCCAGCCGCTTGGCCTTGCCGGCATTGAAGCGTTCGGCGCTGATGCAATAGCGGCGGGTGGGACGCTCGCCGATGGCGCGCACCAGGTAAGGTATCGCCAATGCCGGGATCTGGCCGAAGCGGACATCGGACAGGCTAAACAAGGCCTCCGATGCGCCGATGGCGATGTCGCAACAGGCGACCAGCGCCACGCCCAGGCCAAAAGCCGAGCCTTGCACGCGGGCCACCGTCGGCTGGGGCAGGGTGTCCAGCGTGTGCAGCAGCCGGGCGTGCTGCTGCGCGTAGCGGTTGAGGTCGCTGGCGCTGAACTGCGACAAGCGGCGCAGCCAGTCGGGGTCATGGCCGGCGGAGAAGCTGATGCCGCTGCCGGTAAGCACCACCGCTCGAACCGAATTGTCCTCGGCCAGCGTCTCCAGCGTGGCGGCCAGCAGGCTGATGGCTTCATCATCCAGCGCGTTGTGCAGATCGGCGCGGTTCAGCGTCACGGTGGCGACGCCCTGTTTGTCAACATTCAACAGTACGGCTTCAGCGCTCATCGAGTCTTCCCCCTTGGTGTTGTGGCCGCCTCAGCGGGCGCCGAAACGGATGATGCTGCGGACAAAGGCTTCCGCGGCTTCGATGTGCAGCACATGGCCGACGCCGGGGAGGATTTCCAGCTCGGCGTTCGGAATCAGTTCGTGCAACAGCCGGGCCTGATATAGCGGCGTCAGCCGGTCTTCGTCTCCGACCAGTATATGCACCGGTAGTTGCAATTGTGATAGCCAGGTGCGGGAATCATGCTGCTTGACGCCCTCGATCAGGCGGATCACCGCGTCCCAATCCACCATGCCGGCCAGCACTTTCAGGTTTTCCAGCATGCCGGCGTTGCCGGAGAGGAAGCGGCTGGAAAACAACCAGGGGACGCTGATCTGGTAGCGCAAGTCCAGGCCGCCCTGGTGATGGGCGGCGATCCAGCTGTCGCCGATATGGCTATTGACGCTGTCGGCCCAGGCCAGCGTGCCGGCCAGCAGCAGCCGCGACACGCGGCCTGGATGACGGTGGGTCAGGTGCTGCGCCACCATGCCGCCGTAGGACAACCCTACCACGTAGGCTTGCTCGATGCCCAGCCACTCCAGCAGCCCGGCGGCCAGATCGGCTTGTTCCGCCAGCTGATATTGCTCGGCGGGCGGATGGTCGGTTTGTCCTTGGCCGAGAAAGTCCAGACGCAGCAGGCGGAAATGCTGCTCCAGCGCCGGCACCATCAGCGTCCAGCCTACGGTGGACATGGTGATGCCGTTCAGCAACAGCAGCGGCTGAACGCCATGGCCGCTCTCCTCGTAATAGACCCGGTGTCCGGCGATCTGGGCATGAGGCATGGCGGGCTCCTGTGGCTTAGGTTTGTGTTTTCATTCTAGAACCGCTCAGGCCGCGCTGAACAGGGATGGAATGCAAACGGCGTATGTAATCGAGATGACATTTAATTGTTTTAGATTAACGTTGTTTAACGCAATCGGACTGTCTTTAAAGATCATGCAAACTTGCGTCGAGCCAACCGTGCGGGATGGATTGGCTGGCTGGTGTCACGAACTGGAAGAAATCATCGGTCAGCGCAAGCTGCAGCCGGTATTCCAGCCTATCGTGGATCTGGAAACCGGGGCCATCCTGGGTTACGAGGGGCTGATCCGCGGGCCGTCGGACAGCATGTTGCATTCGCCGATGATGCTGTTCGAGGCGGCCGAACGATGCCAGATGCTGCTGGCGCTGGATCAGGCCTGCTTGCGCACCTGCGCGGAACGCTTTGCCGAACTATCCCTGCCTGGCTTGCTGTTCGTGAATACCAGCCCGGAGACGCTGCTGGTGCAAGGCCAGCGCCCGGCCGCCATCTTTTCATTCTTCAGTCAGATCGGCCTGGACAGCAAGCGCGTGATTCTGGAGTTGACGGAAACCCGCCCCAATGGCGGCTATCTGGCTTTGCGCGAAGTCACGGATCGCTGTCGCCAGGGCGGACTGCGCGTCGCGCTGGACGATCTGGGTGAGGGCTTTTCCAATCTGCGGCTGTGGTCCGAGCTGCGGCCGGATTTCGTCAAGCTGGACAAACATTTTGTACAGAACATCCATCTGGACCCGTTGAAAGAGCAATTCGTTCGCTCGATGGTGGATATTTCCCGCCAATCCGGCGCGCTGCTTGTGGCGGAAGGCATAGAGTCGCCGGCCGAGCTGCGCACCTTGTGCCGGCTGGGCGTGCGCTACGGCCAGGGCTATCTGCTGGCGCGGCCGCAGGCGCATCCGGTGCTGGAGCTGCCCTTGCAGAACGATATGCTGCCATGGGCCGGCAGCCGCCGCCTGGGGCTGCGCAACCAGCCGCTGGCGCGCGATCTGCTGATGGAAGTGGCGCCGATGGAGTCCAAGGTGGCCAATGAAGCGGCTTACCGCCGTTTTGCCGATCATCCGGACTGCTTTGCCATCCCGGTGGTGGAGGATGGCGTGCCGGTAGGGCTGCTGCGCCGCCATCATTTGCTGGAAAGCTTCGCCAAGCCTTTCAATCGCGAGCTGTACGGCAAGAAGCCTTGCCATATGATGATGGACAAGCAGCCCTTGGTGGTGAACGCCGACATCAATATTCAAGAACTGTCCAGCCTGGTGGTGGCTGCGGAGCAACGCTATCTGGTGGATGGTTTCATCATCACGGAGAACGGCCGCTACCTGGGCATGGGCACCGGTTTCGCGCTGATGCGCAAGATCACCGAGCTGCAGCTGTCGGCGGCGCGCTACGCCAATCCGTTGACCGGCCTGCCCGGCAATGTGCCGATCAATGAAACGATAGACCGCCTGCTCGGCATGCAGTCGCCGTTTGTGGTGGCCTATGCGGACCTGGACCACTTCAAGCCGTTTAACGATTTATACGGTTACGCCGCCGGCGACAACCTGATCGAACTGGTGGCGCATCTGTTGCTGGAGCATGCCGATCCGGAACGCGACTTCGTCGGCCATGTCGGCGGCGACGACTTTGTGGTGCTGATGCAGTCGGAGGACTGGGAGGCGCGGCTGCGGCTGATCCTGCGCGAGTTTGGTCAGCAGGCCTCGCAGCACTTTTCCGAGGCGCATCGCGCCGCCGGCGGTTTCGAGGTGGCGGTCCGCAGCGGCGAAACCATGTTCCTGCCGCTGACCACCTTGTCGCTGGGGGTGGTAAAGGTGCGGGCCGGCCAGTATGTCAGCCATCATGAAATCGGCGCGGTGACGGCCGATGCCAAGAAGCAGGCCAAGAAGATGCCGGGCAACAGCCTGTTCGTCGAGCGCCGGCAGCCAGCCAAGCCGGCTGCGGCATGTGATTGCCAGACCGATCTCTCCTCCATTCGCTAACCGTCTGTTTGGCTGGCTTGTTTCTCTGTTCTTGAATGGTCTGCGGCTTGCATGCGACAAGCTGCGGATCGCCCTGGCCCAGGATTTCATCTCGTACTTGTCAAATTTATTAAACATGGCATAGGCTGTGGCAAAGCTGGCGCATCAGACGCCGGCCAAGACAAGAGGAGACATCATGGCTGCCTTTATCGTCATGCCGCCGGCGCGGCTGTCCGCACCTTCCCGCTCGGGCTATTCTTCGTTTAATCTTTTCATGCAGCGCGAAGCTGGTGTGGGCAGGCCATCGGTCCTGACGCTTCCTGCCATGCCTTGCCCGCGTTAGCCTGGTTCAAGTCCGAGGGAGGCCGGCAGGTGCTCCCGTTCCATCGCAGCATGCGCTCAACAGCAGCGGCGCCGCGAGGCGTCGAGTCGGAGGGAGTCAGATCATGTCGGAAGCCATCGCGGCCACTAAACAAGCAGCAGCCATTCCCGCCCGCGGCGCGGCCAGCGCCGCCCCCGCCGTCGAAGAGGCGGCCTACCTGCGGATATCGGGGGTGGTCAAGAAGTTCGGCGATCACCTGGCGGTGGACCATATCGACCTGGACATCCGCAAGAATGAAATCTTCGCCCTGCTCGGCAGTTCCGGTTGCGGCAAGTCCACGCTGCTGCGCATGCTGGCCGGGATGGAAACGCCGACCTCCGGCCGCATCATCCTCGATGGCCAGGACATGCAAGGGCTGCAGCCGTACGAGCGGCCGGTCAATATGATGTTCCAGAATTACGCGCTGTTTCCGCACATGACCGTGGAGCAGAATGTCGCCTTTGGCCTGAAGCAGGACAAAGCGCCCAAAGACGAGATCGCCGAGCGGGTGGCCAAGATGCTGGACCTGGTGCAGATGCGCAAGTTCGCCGGCCGCAAACCGCATCAGCTGTCCGGCGGCCAGCAGCAGCGCGTGGCCTTGGCGCGCAGCCTGGTGAAACGGCCCAAGCTCCTGCTGCTGGACGAGCCCCTGGGCGCCTTGGACAAGAAGCTGCGGCAGCAGACCCAGCTGGAACTGGTCAACACCATCGAGGCGGTGGGCGTGACCTGCATCATGGTGACGCACGATCAGGAAGAGGCGATGACCATGGCCAGCCGCATCGGCATCATGAGCGAGGGCAAGCTGCTGCAGGTGGGCACGCCGACCGAGATCTACGAATATCCGAACTGTCGCTTCACCGCCGAGTTCATCGGCGAAACTAATATGTTCGAGGGTTCGGTGGTGGTGGATGAGCCGGACCTGGTGGAGATCAACTCGCAGGAACTGGGCGGCATGATCCGCATCGAGCACGGCATCACCGGCCCCAAGGGCATGCATGTCTGGACCAGCGTGCGGCCGGAGGATGTGCGGCTGGACAAGCAGCCGCTGCCGCCAGGCCCCAACCGCGCGGCCGGCAAAGTGCAGGATATCGCTTATCTCGGCAGTTATTCCATCTATCACGTGAAACTGGCCAGCGGCAAGATCGTCAAATCGGTGGTGCCGTCGTCGCGCTGGTTCGACGCCAATGAAACCGCCCCCACCTGGGACGAGCCGGTGTATGTCAGCTGGCGCGGCGACACCCCCGTCGTATTGATGATGTAACCGTCCATGGCCCCGGCGTCGCCGGGGCTGCTTTTCCGCTTTGCCCCGCCGAGGACATCCCATGCTGCGTTTCGCCCATCAACCGCATCCGCCGTCGTACTACGCTGCCACCGCCCATGCTTGGGACCCGCTGCCTCCGTTGCGCGGCGAGGCGCATTGCGACGTGTGCGTGGTGGGGGGCGGCCTGGCCGGCTTGTCCGCGGCATTGAATCTGCGCGAGAAGGGTTTTTCGGTGATCCTGCTGGAAGGCTCGCAAGTGGGCTTCGGCGCCTCAGGCCGCAACGGCGGCCAGGTGATCGCCGGTTTCGCCAGCGACATAGCCGGTATCCGCGCCCAGTTGGGCGATGAGGCGGCCAAGGCGCTGTGGGATATGTCGGTGGAGGCGGTGGACATCATCGACGAGCGGGTGCGCAAGCATGGCATCCGTTGCGACTGGCAACGCGGTT
Organism: Chromobacterium sp. ASV23; assembly: GCF_016428945.1. Taxonomy (NCBI): domain Bacteria; kingdom Pseudomonadati; phylum Pseudomonadota; class Betaproteobacteria; order Neisseriales; family Chromobacteriaceae; genus Chromobacterium; species Chromobacterium sp. ASV23. The sequence continues at coordinate 67,555 of NZ_JAELTR010000014.1, read as the reverse complement.
ACGTCAGCGTGGCGGTCAAGCCGCGCCATATGCAAGATCTGGAAGACTGGCAGCGCGAGGCCGAACAGCGCTACGGCTACGGCGGACAGCAGTTGTGGGACCGCGCCACGCTGCGCGGCAAGCTGGCAAGCGAGCGTTATCAGGGTGGGCTGTTCGATCCGCGCTCCGGCCACCTGCATCCGCTGAATTACACGCTGGGCCTGGCCCAGGCGGCGCGGGACGCCGGCGTGGGCATCTACGAGCAATCGCCCGCCACCCGCCTGGAGCAGGGTGCGGCGCCCAAGGTCCATACCGAGTATGGCGTGGTGTCCTGCGGCCAAGTGGTGCTGGCCTGCAATTCCTACATCGGCGCGCTGGTTCCAGAGCTGGAACGGCGGATCATGCCGGCCGGCACCTATGTCATCGCCACCGAGCCGCTGGGCGAAGCGCGCGCCCGCGCGCTGATCGCCGACAATATGGCGGTGTGCGACACCAATTTCGTGCTGGATTACTACCGTTTGTCGGCCGACCACCGCTTGCTGTTCGGCGGCAAGGTCAGCTACTCCGGCCGCGAGCCGCGCGACCTGGCCGGCGCCATGCGCGCCGACATGCTGCGCGTGTTCCCGCAACTGGCCGACGCGCGCATCGACTACGCCTGGGGCGGCTTCTGCGACATCACCGTCAACCGCGCGCCGGATTTTGGCCGGCTGTCGGGCAATGTCTACTACCTGCAAGGCTTCTCAGGCCACGGCGTCAATATCACCGGGCTGGCCGGCAAGGTGGTGGCGGAGGCCATCGCCGGCACCTCGTCGCGCTTGGACCTGTTCAGCAAGATCCGCCATCGGCCTTTCCCTGGCGGCAAGCTGCTGCGCACGCCGGCGCTGGTGTTGGGGATGGCTTACTATCGGATGCGGGATTATCTGTAATCGGTTCGCTTCCGCCGGGCATTGCGACTGAGCGCACGGCAGGGTCGGGCTTCCACCCTATAGGAGTTGCATCAGCACCCGGATGACCGGGAGTGCCAGCGCTGGCGCTAAGGGCTGCGCTTCTTGCTCATTGCCCGCGCATGAACAGCTTGTCCAGATCGCGCATGGTCAGCCGGGTCCAGGTGGGGCGGCCGTGGTTGCACTGGCCGGAGCGTTCCGTGGCTTCCATGTCGCGCAGCAGCGCGTTCATTTCCGGCAGCGTTAGCTGGCGGTTGGCGCGCACGGCGCCGTGGCAGGCCATGGTGGCCAGCAGCTCGTTGCGGCGCTCGGTCAGCACCTGGCTGAGGCCGAATTCGCGCACGTCTTTCAGCACCGCGCGCGCCAGCTCCACCGGATCGCCGTCTTTCAGCCACACCGGCACGCCTCGCACGGCGATCTGGGTCGGCGACAGCGGCGCCAGTTCCACGCCCAGCTTCTTCATTTCCTCGCCATGCTCGTGCGCGGTGGCCACTTCCATGCGGTCGGCGGCGAACGATACCGGCAGCAGCAAGGGCTGCAGCGGGATGGCGTCGGTTTCCAGCGCGGTTTTCAGCCGTTCGTAGACGATGCGCTCATGCGCGGCGTGCATGTCCACCAGGATCAGGCCTTCGGCGCATTGGCTGAGGATGTAGACGCCGTGCAGCTGGGCCAGGGCGAAGCCCAGCGGCGGGATGCCGTCTTCGTCGTGGGCCGGCATGGGCAGCACGGCCGGATGCGGCAGCGGCGCGGCGGGGGCGGGCATCGCCGGCTCGGGGCGGGACAGCGCCCTTTCTTCTTCGCGCAGGCCGCCGAACAGCTTGTCGTAGACGCCTACCGCTTCGCGCGCCACGTTCAGCGGGATGGCCTGTTGCTGATAGCGGAAGGGCTGCGCCGCCGGCGGGTTGAACGAGGCAGGACGCGCGGCGGGCGCGGGCGAGCTGTTGCCGAACAACGAGGCCGATTCGCCTTGAGACAGGGCCGGCGCGGCGTCGGGCGTCGAGTTGTTCACCTGCACCGTCGGCGCGGCGCCGGCGGTGGTGCCTGCCAGCGCCTTGTGCACGCTGTGAAACAGGAACTGGTGCACCGCCTGGCTTTCGCGGAAGCGCACTTCAATCTTGGTGGGATGGACGTTGACGTCCACGCCCGACGGCTCAAGCTGGAAGAACAGCGCGTAGGCGGGATGGCGGTCGTGGTGCAGCACGTCGCGGTAAGCCTGGCGCAACGCGTGCTGGGCGGTCTTGTCGCGGACGAAGCGGCCGTTGACGTAGAAGTACTGGGCGTCGCGGCTGGCCTTGGAGTAAGTGGGCGAGGCGACGAAGCCCGTCAGCGCCAGCGGGCCGGCCTGACTGTCCAGCGGGATGGCGGCGGCGACGAAGTCCTTGCCCAGCAACGCTGCCACGCGGTCTTCGGCGCTTTGCGCGGGCAGCCGCCAGATCACCTTGCCGTTGTGGCGCAGCAGGAATTCCACGTGCGGATGCGCCAGGGCGATGCGCTCGAATGTCGCCTCGCAATGCGCGTATTCGGTGTTCTCGCTCTTCAGGAATTTGCGCCGCGCCGGCGTGTTGAAATACAGGTCCACCACTTCCACGCTGGTGCCGTGCGGATGGGCGGCCGGCTCCACCGGGTGCAGGGTGCCGTCGATGGCGATGATCTGGTGGGCGTGGTCCGCGTCGTGCGGGCGGCTCACCAGCGTCAGCCGCGATACCGACGCCACGCTGGCCAAACCCTCGCCGCGGAAGCCCAGCGTCGCCACCGATTCCAGATCATCGAGCGAGGCGATCTTGCTGGTGGCGTGGCGGTCCAGCGCCAGCGGCAGGTCTTCGGCCGCGATGCCGCTGCCGTTGTCCGTCACCCGGATCAGCTTGATACCGCCCTGAGCCAGATCGACGCTGACCTTGCTCGCTCCGGCGTCCAGGCTGTTTTCCAGCATTTCCTTCAGCGCGGAGGCGGGGCGTTCCACCACTTCGCCGGCGGCGATCTGGTTGACGAGGTGGTCGGGCAGGCGTTGGATGCGTGTCATGGGCGGCGTTTGATAGTGATGGCAATGCAAAAGGCCGCGCTAAGGCGGCCTTGTCGATTCTACTACGGATCAGCCGCGGGCGGCCGCGCGCTTGTGGCGCCAGATTTCGATCAGCCCCGGCAGGAAGGAAACGAAGATGATGCCGAAGATCAGCAGCTCCAGATTTTTGCGCACAAAGGGCAGGTTGCCGAAGAAGTAGCCGGCGTAAGTGAAGCCGACCACCCAGGCGATGGCGCCCACCACGTTGTACTTCAAAAACTGCGGGTAGTGCATCTTGCCGATGCCGGCGACGAACGGCGCGAAGGTGCGCACGATGGGCACGAAGCGGGCGAAGATGATGGTCTTGCCGCCATGGCGCTCGTAGAAGGCGTGGGTCTTGTCGAGGTAGCTCTGCTTCAGCAGGCGCGGGAACATGCCGAACAATCTCATGCCGACATTGCGGCCGATGGCGTAGTTGGTGGCGTCGCCCAGGATGGCGGCGATGATCAGCAGCAGCACCAAGAGGTGCGGGTTCATCTGTCCCATGGCGGCCAGCGCGCCGGCCACGAACAGCAGCGAATCGCCCGGCAGGAAGGGGGTGACCACCAGGCCGGTTTCGCAGAATACGATCAAAAACAGGATGGCGTAGATCCATGGGCCATAGGCCGCCACCAGTTGGCTCAGGTGGGCATCGATATGCAGGATGAAGTCGATCAAAAACGTGATGGCTTCCATGATTTCCGTTTCGAACTGGGAGGGTAAACGCGAAACTGGCCGGACAAGCCGGCCAGTCGTTTAGGTTGCGGAGATCAGACCACCGCTTCCTCTTTTTGTTTCACCGGCTTGATCATGTGCTCGCGCGTCACGCCCAGCCACAGGGCGATCGGGCTGGCCACCAGCACCGACGAGTAGATGCCGAACATGATGCCGATGGTCAGCGCCATGGCGAAGCCGTGCAGCGCCGGGCCGCCGAATACCAGCATGGACACCACCATCATTTCCGTGGAGAAGTGGGTGATGATGGTCCGGCTCATCGTCGAGGTGATGGCGTTGTCGATGATCGAGGCCACCGGCAAGTTGCGGGTGCCCGGCTTGCGGAAGTTTTCGCGGATCCGGTCGAACACCACCACCGATTCGTTCACCGAGTAGCCCAGCACCGCCAGGATGCCGGCCAGCACGGTCAGCGAGAACTCCCAGCGGAAGAAGGCGAAGCAGCCCAGGATGATCACCACGTCGTGCATGTTGGCGATGATGGCCGCCACGGCGAAGCGCCATTCGAAGCGCAGGGCCAGATACAGCATGATGCCGGCGCACACCAGGATGACGGCGGTCAGGCCGCTGGAGACCAGTTCGGCGCCTACGCTGGGGCCGACGAAGTCCACTTTGCGCAGCTGCACGCCGGCATCGTCAGCCTTCAATACGCCCATCACCTTGTCCGACAACTGGGCCGAGCTGGTGCCCGGCTTGTTCGGCAGGCGGATCATCACGTCGCGGCTGCTGCCCAGGTTCTGCACCGTGGCTTCGCCGAGTTTCAGGGTGTCGACCTTGTCGCGGATCTTGTCCAGTTCGGCCGCTTGCTGGTACTGCACTTCCAGCACGGTGCCGCCGGTGAACTCCACGCTGAAGTTCAGGCCGCGGGTGGCCAGGAAGAACACGGCGAGAATGAAGGTCACCAGCGAGATCGCCGTGGTGAGCCTGCCGTAGCTCATGAACGGGATGTCCCGTTTGATGCGGAAAAGCTCCATGATTAGCCCTTGTTTTCCGGTTTCCACACTTGGCCGATGGCCAGCGTGGTCAGTTTGCGACGACGGCCGTACCACAGGTTCACCAGGCCGCGCGATACCACGACGGCGGAGAACATGGAGGTCAGGATGCCCAGGCAGTGCACGATGGCGAAGCCGCGCACCGGACCCGTGCCGAAGATCATCAGCGCCAGGCCGGCGATCAGCGTGGTGACGTTGGAGTCGAGGATGGTATGCCAGGCGTGGTTGTAGCCGGCCTGGATGGCGGAGTGCGGCGGCACGCCGTTGCGCAGCTCCTCGCGTATCCGTTCGTTGATCAGCACGTTGGCGTCAATCGCCATGCCCAGCGCCAGCGCGATGGCGGCGATGCCCGGCAGCGTCAGCGTGGCCTGCAGCATGGACAGGATGGCGATCAGGAAGAACACGTTCATCGCCAGCGACAGGCCGGAGAACACGCCGAACAGGCCGTAGTACAGCACCATGAAGGTGACGATGGCGGCAAAGCCCCACAATGTGGCGTGGAAGCCTTTCTCGATGTTTTCCTTGCCCAGGCTCGGGCCGATGGTGCGTTCCTCGATGATGTTCATCGGGGCGGCCAGGGAACCGGCGCGCAACAGCAGGGCGGTGTCGTTCGCTTCGGCGGCGTTCATGCTGCCGGAGATTTCCACGCGGCCGCCGCCGATCTCGGTGCGGATCACCGGCGCGGTGACCACTTCCTTGCGGCCTTTTTCCACCAGCACCATGGCCATGCGCTTGCCGACGTTCTCGGCAGTCAGCTGGCGGAAGATGGCGGCGCCGGCGCTGTCCAGATTGATGCTGACGGCAGGCGCGCCGAACTGGTCGAAGCTGGGTTGGGCGTCGTTGATATTGTCGCCGGTCAGCTCCACGTCGTTCTTCAGCAGGATCTTGCTCTGGCCGCGCGAGGTGACTTCGTCCAGCAGTTCGTAGCCTGCCGGCACGTTGCCGGCCAGCGCTTCCGATACCTTGCCTTGGTCGTCTTCCACCATGTGGACTTCCAGCGTGGCGGTGCGGCCAATGATGTCCTTGGCGCGGGCCGTGTCCTGAATGCCTGGCAGCTGCACCACGATGCGGTTCGGGCCATTCTGCTGGATGATGGGCTCGGTGGTGCCCAGTTCGTTCACGCGGTTATGCAGCGTGGTGATGTTCTGTTTGACGGCGTCGCTCTGGATCTTGGTGATCTCTTCCGGCTTCAGCGTCAGCAGCAGCTTGTTGCTGCTGTCGTCTGCGCGGATGGCCAGCGTCGGCAGCGAGCGATACGCCACGTCCTGCGCCGATTTCAGCGTGTCGCCGTCGCGCAGCTGCACTTCCAGCGTATTGCCGTTGCGCTTGATGTCGCCGTAGCGGACCTGCTTGTTCTTCAGCTCGCGCTTCAGGTCGCCGGTGTAGCGCTGCATCGCCTTGTCGATGGCCGCCTGCATGTCCACTTCCAGCAGGAAGTGCACGCCGCCGCGCAGGTCCAGACCCAGGAACATCGGGTTGGCGCGCAGGGCGGTCAGCCAGGCCGGGGAGGCCGGCAGCAGGTTCAGCGCGATGATGTAGTTGTCGCCCAGCGCGTGCTGGATGGCGTCGCGCGCCTTCAGCTGAGTGTCGGTATCCTTGAGGCGAACCTTCAGACCGTTGTTGTCGAGGAATACGCCGTCAGGATTGATGTTCTGGGATTTCAGCGCGTCTTCCACGCGCGCCATCAGGGCAGTGTCCACCGGGATGGATTGGCGCGTGCTGGAGACCTGCACCGCGGGGGTCTCGCCGTAGAAGTTGGGCAGCGTGTAGATCGCCGAGAGGATCAGCGCCACCACGATGACGAGGTATTTCCAGAGAGGGTAGCGGTTCATGTTCTAGTTCTGGGATGGAAAATGAGCAAGGCCGCCTGCGGAGGTTTCCGGGGCGGCCATGAGTGGCTTACAGGGTCTTCAGCGTGCCTTTTTCCAGCTTGGCGCTGACGGCGCCGCGCTGTACGTTGATTTCCACCTTGTCCGCGATTTCCAGCGTCAGGTATTGCTCGCTGGTCTTGGTGATGCGGCCGATGATGCCGCCTTGGGTGACGACTTCGTCGCCTTTTTGCAACTCGGACAGCATCTTCTGGGTTTCCTTCATGCGCTTCTGCTGCGGGCGCACCATCAGGAACCAGAACAGCACGAAGATGACGATCATGGGCAGGAAGCCCATCAGATCGAAGCCGGAGGGCGCAGCGCCGCCAGCGGCGAAGGCGGGAGTAATGAAGGACATCAGGGAAACTCCTAAATTCGTGTTATGACTGCATTCAAACAGGGCATTGTAGCCATGCTCCATGTGTTTTCCAACCATGGAACGCGGCAAGGGCGTGGGACCGGCGGCGCGGCGCCGCAGTTCCCCGCCCGGCCCGCTTAGTTGACGCCGCGCGCGCGCTTGGCGGCGAACTCCAGACGGAAGTCCTCGAAGCGGTCTTCCTCGATCGCCTGGCGCATCTGGCGCATCAGCTCCTGGTAGTAATACAGGTTGTGGATGGTGTTGAGGCGCGCGCCCAGGATTTCGCCCACCCGGTGCAGGTGGTGCAGGTAGGCGCGGCTGAAGTTGCGGCAGGCGTAGCAGGCGCATTCTTCGTCCAGCGGCTTCTTGTCGTCCTTGTAGCGCGCGTTCTTGATCTTGACGTCGCCCCACTGGGTGAAAATCCAGCCATTGCGCGCGTTGCGGGTCGGCATCACGCAGTCGAACATGTCCACGCCGTTGGCCACGCCGTGCACCAGATCTTCCGGCGTGCCCACGCCCATCAGGTAGTGCGGCTTCTCGGCCGGCAGCATGTGCTTCAGTTCGGTCAGCATGCGGTACATCTCGGGCTTGGGCTCGCCCACCGACAATCCGCCGATGGCGATGCCGTCGAAACCGATCTGCATCAGGCCTTCCAGCGACTCCTGGCGCAGGTCGGTGTACAGGTTGCCCTGCACGATGCCGAACAAGGCGTTGGGGTTTTTCAGGTCGTCGAAGGCGCGGCGCGAGCGCTCGGCCCAGCGCAGGCTCATCTGCAGCGACTTCTGCGCGGTGGCGTGATCCACCTGGCCCGGCGTGCATTCGTCCAGCTGCATCACGATGTCCGAATTCAGCACGGTCTGGATCTTCATCGAGATTTCCGGGCTGAGGAACAGCTTGTCGCCGTTGATCGGGCTTTGGAAGGTGCAGCCTTCCTCGGTCAGCTTGCGCATGTCGGACAGGCTGAATACCTGGAAGCCGCCGGAGTCGGTGAGGATGGGTTTGTCCCAGCCGATGAATTCATGCAGGCCGCCGAACTGCTCGACGATCTCCAGCCCCGGGCGCAGCCACAGGTGGAAAGTGTTGCCGAGGATGATCTGCGCGCCGATGTCGTTCAGCTCGACCGGGCTCATCGCCTTGACCGAGCCATAGGTGCCCACGGGCTGGAAAACCGGGGTCTCGACGGTGCCGTGGTTCAGCTCCAGCGTGCCGCGCCGCGCGCCGCCGGAGGTCTTGTGTACGGTAAACTTCAACATTATTCGAAGTATCGCTTCAGGGTTTGTTTAGCAAAATCAGTCCGCTAGTATACAGCAAGCGCGGGGCTTGCGCCGGAGATGCAAAAAAGTGCTTGCCAAGACAGGGGGCTTCTTTTACTATGCACACCTCGACGACAGGCACGTAGCTCAGTTGGTTAGAGCACCACCTTGACATGGTGGGGGTCGTTGGTTCGAATCCGATCGTGCCTACCAAATTCAATGCATGGAGTGGTTAAGTGAAATCCTTACGAACTACCACAACCCGACATACTCACGGAAGCTGAGCCTTGCGGGTTGTACCATGCGAAAAAAAAAGTGCGGCTCAGGCCGCACTTTTTTTTTATCCTTTTGCTTTAGACTCGATCACAAAAACCTCTCGCCCTCGTTGGAGTTGACATGCCAGACATTCGCTTGCCGGACGGCTCGGTCCGTTCTTTCGACAAACCGGTAACGGTTCATGAAGTGGCCGCATCCATCGGCACCGGCCTGGCGCGCGCCGCGCTGGCGGGTCGCGTCGATGGCAAGCTGGTGGATACCAGCTACCTGATCGACGGCAATGTCGATCTGGCCATTGTCACCGACAAGGACGCGGACGGCCTGTCCATCATCCGTCACTCCACCGCCCACTTGCTGGCTTACGCCGTTAAGGAGCTGTTCCCGGAGGCGCAGGTGACCATCGGGCCGGAGATCGAGAACGGCTTCTACTACGATTTCGCCTACAAGCGCCCGTTCACGCCGGAAGATCTGGCCGCCATCGAGAAGAAGATGGCCGAGCTGGCGAAGAAGGACATTCCGGTCGAGCGTTACGAACTGCCGCGCGACGAGGCCATCGCCTACTTCAAGAGCATTGGCGAAGCCTACAAGGCCGAGATCATCGAATCGATCCCGCAGGGCGAAGTGCTGTCTCTGTATCGCGAAGGCGAGTTCACTGACCTGTGCCGCGGCCCGCACGTGCCGTCCACCGGCAAGCTGAAGGTGTTCAAGCTGATGAAGGTGGCCGGCGCTTACTGGCGCGGCGACAGCAAGAACGAGATGCTGCAGCGCGTTTACGGCACGGCCTGGGCCAAGAAAGAAGATCTGGAAGCCTACCTGTACATGCTGGAAGAGGCGGAAAAGCGCGACCATCGCAAGCTGGGCGTGCAGCTGGACCTGTTCCACCTGCAGGACGAGGCGCCGGGCATGGTGTTCTGGCATCCCAAGGGCTGGCAGCTGTGGCAGAGCGTCGAGCAGTACATGCGCGCCAAGCTGAACCGCGAAGGCTACAAGGAAGTGCGCACGCCGATGATGATGGACGCGCACCTGTGGGAACGTTCCGGCCACGCCGCGAACTACCGCGAGAACATGTTCATCACCGAGTCGGAAAAGCGCGACTACGCCGTCAAGCCGATGAACTGCCCTGGCCATGTGCAGATCTTCAACAGCGGCCTGCGCTCCTATCGCGATCTGCCGCTGCGCTACGCCGAATTCGGCTCCTGCCATCGCAACGAGCCGTCCGGCGCGCTGCACGGCATCATGCGCGTGCGCGGTTTCGTGCAGGACGATGGCCACATCTTCTGTACGGAAGACCAGATCAACCAGGAGGCCAAGGATTTCCACCGCCTGGTGATGGAAGTGTACGACCGCTTCGGTTTCGACAAGGTGGCGATCAAGCTGGCGCTGCGTCCGGAAAAACGCATCGGCGAAGAATCCACCTGGGACAAGGCCGAGGAAGGCATGCGCGAGGCGCTGCGCGCTTGCGGCGTCGAGTGGGAAGAGCTGCCGGGCGAGGGCGCCTTCTATGGTCCGAAAATCGAGTATCACATCAAGGATGCGCTCGGCCGCTCCTGGCAATGTGGTACCCTGCAGCTGGACTTCATGCTGCCGGAGCGTCTGGACGCCGAATATGTGGCGGATGACAACAGTCGCAAGCGTCCGGTCATGCTGCACCGCGCGGCGCTGGGTTCGCTGGAACGCTTCCTCGGCATTCTGATCGAAAACCATGCTGGCGCCTTCCCTCTCTGGCTGGCACCGGTGCAGATGGTGGTGATGAATATCACCGAAGCGCAAGCGGATTATGCGTCTGGAATTGCTCAAGCGCTTGAGAAACAAGGATTCCGTGTCGAGCTCGACTTGAGAAACGAGAAGATCGGCTATAAAATCCGCGAACATAGTCTGCAAAAGTTGCCGTATCAGATCATTGTCGGCGACAAGGAAAAGGCAGACGGACTGGTTGCCGTGCGCGCCCGGGGCGAAGACCTGGGTCAGCTCACGCTGGATGCGTTTATCGCGCGCCTCAAGGCTGAGATGCCTGAGGCCTGATTCAGCGGCGGCGCACTTATTACTCATTAGGAGATTTGGCTATAGCTCAGGAACGCGAAGCACGGATCAACGGCGAAATTACCGCCCGCGAGATCCGTCTGGTTGGTAAGGAAGGTGAGCAGATTGGCATCGTCAGTCTGCGTGAAGCAATGGCTCTGGCCGAAGAGAACGACGTGGATCTGGTAGAGATCTCGCCGACCGCTCAGCCGCCGGTGTGCAAGCTGATGGACTACGGTAAGTACAAGTACGAAATGTCCAAGAAGCGTCACGAAGCCAAGCAGAAGCAGAAGCAGGTTCAGATCAAGGAAATCAAGTTCCGTCCGGGTACCGACGATGGCGACTACAACGTCAAGTTGCGCAACCTGGTCCGTTTCCTGACTGAAGGCGACAAGGCCAAGGTCACTCTGCGCTTCCGCGGTCGTGAGATGGCACACCAGGATATCGGCCTCGCGCTGCTCAAGCGCGTGGAAGCCGATCTGGCGGAAGTGGGCACGGTGGAACAGTTTCCGCGCCTCGAAGGCCGTCAGATGGTAATGATGATTGCGCCGAAGAAGAAATAATCGGTATAATCGTCGTTCCGACACGGCAGAGTGCGCTCTGCCGTGTTGATTTTGTAGGTCGGCAACGTCCTTAAAAGCGTGACGCAGCGGTTTCAAGTGCCTTTCCGGGCCACCCTGTGTCTAATCCAAACAAATTCAGCAGGAGCATTTCCATGCCGAAAATGAAGACCAAGTCGAGCGCGAAAAAGCGTCTCAAAGTGTTGGGCAGCGGTGGTATCAAGCGCTCTTACGCCTTCAAACGTCACATCCTGACCAAGAAGACCACCAAGAACAAGCGCCAACTGCGTGGCACCACCATGGTGGATGCAACCAATATGGCCTCTGTTCGCGCCATGATGCCCTACGCTTAAGGAGATCTGAAATATGCCACGCGTAAAACGCGGTGTAACCGCACGTGCTCGTCACAAGAAAATCCTCGCCCTGGCGAAAGGCTATCGCGGCCGCCGGAAGAACGTCTATCGCATCGCCAAACAGGCGGTGATGAAGGCGGGTCAATACGCCTACCGCGACCGTCGTCAGAAAAAGCGTCAGTTCCGTCAACTGTGGATTGCTCGTATCAACGCAGCTGCTCGTGAAAACGGCCTGCCGTACAGCAAGTTCATGAACGGCCTGAAGAAAGCCGCTATCGAAATCGACCGCAAGGTCCTGGCCGACCTGGCCGTGTTCGACAAGCCGGCTTTTGCGCAGATCGTCGAAAAGGCGAAAGCAAGCCTCGCTGCTTAATCGCCCAGACGGATCTGAAGGGAGGCAAATGCCTCCCTTTTTTTCTATCGGCATCTGCCAGCAGAGCGCTGATCAGATCGGGTATGCCGCATGCCCGCTGTGATCAGCCTTCTATTCGCATGCGGTGTGGAACACGATGAACAACGTTGACGCGATTCTCCAAGCCGGTCTCGCCGCCGTGGCGGCGGTGACCGATCTGATCGAGCTCGAACAGGTCAAAGCGCGCTATCTCGGCAAGAGCGGCGAGTTGACCGAACTCCTCAAGCAGCTGGGCAAGCTGGCGCCGGAAGAGCGCAAGGCGGCCGGCGCGACCATCAACCAGGCCAAGCAGGCATTCGAGGCCGCGCACAACGACAAGCGCGACCAGCTCAACGCCGCCAAGCTGGAAGCCCAGCTGGCAGCCGAGGCGCTGGACGTCACCTTGCCTGGCCGCGGCGCGGTGGGCGGCGGCCTGCACCCGGTGGCCTTGACGCTGGAGCGCATCAGCGGCCTGTTCCGCACCATGGGTTTCGAGGTGGCCGACGGCCCGGAAATCGAAACCGACTTCTACAATTTCCAGGCGCTGAACGTGCCGGAAAACCATCCGGCGCGCGCCATGCAGGACACGTTCTACGTAGAGAACGGCGACGTGCTGCGCACGCATACCAGCCCGATCCAGGCGCGCTTCATGATGAACAACGAGCCGCCGATCAAGATCGTCGCGCCGGGCCGCGTGTATCGCGTCGATTCCGACGCCACCCATTCGCCGATGTTCCATCAAATGGAAGGCTTGTGGGTGGAAGAGGGTGTGTCCTTCGCCGACCTGAAGGCCGTGGTGACCGACTTCCTGCGCCGCTTCTTCGAGCGCGACGACCTGCAAGTGCGTTTCCGCCCGTCCTTCTTCCCGTTCACCGAACCGTCGGCCGAAATCGACGTGCTGGGCGAGCGCGGCTGGCTGGAAGTCGGCGGCTGCGGCATGGTGCATCCTAATGTGCTGCGCAACGTCAACATCGATCCGGAAAAGTACACCGGCTTCGCCTTCGGCATCGGCCTGGACCGTTTCGCCATGCTGCGCTATGGCGTCAACGACTTGCGCCTGTTCTTCGAGAACGATCTCAATTTCCTGAAGCAATTCAACTGATCGCGCACGGAGCCGACTATGCAATTTTCCGAACAATGGCTGAGAAGCTGGGTCAATCCGGCGCTGAACACTGAACAACTGTCCGACCTGCTGACCATGGCGGGCCTGGAAGTCGAAGAAACCATCGCCGCCGCGCCGGCGTTTTCCGGCGTGGTGATCGCCGAAGTCAAAGAATGCGTCAAGCACGAAAACGCCGACCGCCTGCGCGTCACCAAGGTTGACGTGGGAACGGGCGAGCTGGTGCAGATCGTCTGCGGCGCGCCGAACGTGGCTGTCGGCGTGCGCGTGCCGTGCGCCTTGCCGGGCGCCATCCTGCCGGGCGACTTCAAGATCAAGCCGACCAAGATGCGCGGCGTGGAATCTAACGGCATGCTGTGCTCCGGCAAGGAGCTGGGCGTGCCGGAAGACGTGGATGGCCTGATGCTGCTGCCGGCCGACGCGCCGGTGGGCCAGAGCATCCGCGACTACCTGGGCCTGGACGACCAGCTGTTCACGCTGAAAATCACGCCGAACCGCGCCGACGGCCTGTCGATCCGCGGCGTCGCCCGCGAAGTGGCGGCGCTGACCGGCGCCGCGCTTGCGCCGGTAGCCATCGAGCCGGTGGCCCCGAGCATCGACGACACCCGTCCGGTGAAGATCGTCGCGCGCGAAGCCTGCGGCCGTTACCTGGGCCGCGTGGTGAAGGGCGTCAACGCCGCCGCCGCGACGCCGGCCTGGATGCGCCAGCGCCTGGAGCGTTCCGGCTTGCGTTCGATTTCGGCCATCGTCGACATCACCAATTACGTGCTGCTGGAGCAAGGGCAGCCTATGCACGCATTCGATCTGGCCAAGATTGAAGGCGGCATCACCGTGCGCCAAGCGCAAGCCGGCGAAAGCCTGCTGTGTCTGAATGAGAAGACCGTCGAGCTGCAGGACAAGCACTTGGTGATCGCCGACGACGCCAAGGTGCTGGCGCTGGGCGGCATCATGGGCGGCGAACTGAGCGGCGTGACCACCGCCAGCACCGATATTTTCCTGGAATCCGCTTTCTTCGCGCCCAAGGCCATCGCCGGCCGCGCCCGCGAACTGGGCTTCGGTTCCGACTCGTCCTTCCGCTACGAGCGCGGCGTGGATTTCCAGCTGCAGCGCGAGGCGATCGAACGCGCCACCCGCCTGGTGCTGGACATCTGCGGCGGCGCAGCCGGTCCGGTGGTGGAAGAAGTGGCCGAGCTGCCGCAGCGTCCAGCGGTCCCGCTGCGCGTGGCGCGCGTGGCCAAGGTGCTGGGCGTGGCGCTGTCCTCGCAACAGATTGCCGAAATTCTGGGCCGTTTGGGTCTGGAATTCAGCCTGGCGGATGAGGTGTTCACCGTTCAGGCGCCGTCGTTCCGCTTCGACATCGAGATCGAGGAAGACTTGATCGAAGAAGTGGCCCGCGTTTACGGCTACAACCAGATTCCGGATGACGCGCCGCGCTCTTCCATGCGCATGCTGCGGCAGCCGGAAGAGCTGCGCCCGGTGGACCAGCTGCGCCATCTGCTGGCGGCGCGCGACTACCAGGAAGTGGTCAGCTACGCTTTTGTCGACGAGCGCTGGGAGCGCGATTTCGCCGGCATCGACAAGGCCATCCGCCTGCAGAACCCCATCGCCAGCCAAATGAGCGTGATGCGCTCGACGCTGATCGGCGGCCTGGTGGACGTGCTGGTCGGCAACATCAACCGCAAGCAGCCGCGCGTGCGCGTGTTCGAGGCGGCGCGCGTGTTCCTGCGCGCGGAACAGGGTTTCGACCAGCCGGAAAAAGTGGCTGGCCTGGCCTGGGGGCCGCGCCTGCCTGAGCAGTGGGGCGTCAAGGCCGAGCGCGTCGATTTCTTCGACGTGAAGGCCGATGTGGAGGCGCTGCTGCACCCGGTGGCGGCCGAGTATCGCAAGGCTAGCCATCCTGCTTTCCACCCCGGCCGTTGCGCCGAGGTGCGGGTGGGCGGCGAGACGGTGGGCGTGATCGGCGAGCTGCATCCGCAGTGGGTGCAGGCTTATGATCTGCCTAGCGCGCCGGTGCTGTTCGAGCTGGATCTTGCCATCGTCACCGCGCGCAGCCGCATCAAGGCGCAGCCGGTCAGCAAGTTCCAGCCGGTCCGCCGCGATCTGGCGTTGCTGGTCGATGAGCAAGTCAGCGCGGCAGCATTGCTGGCGGCGTTCGAGGCGAAGCGAACCGACATCGTGACGGAAATCGCATTGTTTGACGTTTACCGTGGCAAAGGCGTCGCGGAAGGCAAGAAGAGTCTGGCCTTTAGCGTGCTGATGCAGGACAATAGCCGCACCCTGACCGACGAAGACGTCGAGCCGGCGATGCAGGCTTTGTTGCAGGCGGCGCTGGAGCTGGGTGCGCAGTTGCGCGTTTGATTGAGAATTGGGCGGGCCGCGTGCCCGCCGATTGGTTCAGATGTTTGAGGGGAATGTCATGACTTTGACGAAGGCTGAACTGGCCGATTTGCTGTTTGACCAGGTAGGTCTGAACAAACGCGAAGCCAAGGACATGGTCGAGTCGTTTTTTGAAGAGATCCGGCTGGCGCTGGAGTCCGGGGATTCGGTGAAATTGTCCGGTTTCGGCAATTTCCAGCTGCGCGACAAGCCGCAGCGTCCGGGCCGCAATCCCAAAACCGGGGAAGAGATTCCCATTACCGCGCGCCGTGTGGTAACGTTCCACGCAAGCCAGAAACTCAAGGGAATGGTTGAGCAATACCATGCTAACAAGCAAGGCTGATCTGCCGTCGATTCCATCGAAGCGATACTTCACCATCAGCGAAGTCGGCGAGCTGACCGGCGTCAAGCCGCATGTGCTGCGATATTGGGAGCAGGAATTTTCCCAGCTGCGCCAGGTAAAACGGCGCGGCAATCGCCGCTATTACCAGCACCATGAAGTGTTGCTGGTGCGCAGAATACGCGCGCTGCTTTACGATGACGGTTTCACCATTCAGGGCGCTCGCCAGCGTCTGGGAATGGGAAGTGAAGGCGAGCGTCCGATTACCGCTCAGGAAGTGCGCGCCGAGTTGGAATCCATCCTGGAATGGCTGGATTCGGGTATTGGCAAAAAATAATAAATCAGTTAGACTACGTTTCTCTTGAGTCGGGGTGTAGCGCAGCCTGGTAGCGCATCTGCATGGGGTGCAGAGGGTCGGAAGTTCGAATCTTCTCACCCCGACCAAATAAAACCTGTTTAAAAACAGTGGTAAATCTAACCCGGTATAGCCGGGTTTTTTATTTTCCGTCTTTCTCCCTTCTCTGCGCATCCAATATGCGTGCCCGTTTAATTCTGCTGATATACTCGATCGAAACCGGTTTGGTTTATCGTCTGCGATAAAATAACGGTTTCAAGTCATTGTTTTGTATTTGGATATCGCCTTGATGAGTCGCAATCGTCCTGATTCTCCTTGCATCGCACTGTGTTCCACCGCCTTGGGCGACAACGTGTGCCGCGGCTGCGCGCGCACGTTCGGCGAAATCAGCCAGTGGTGCTTCATGGGCGACGATGAGCGCGAAGCGGTCTGGCTGCGCTTGCCGCAGCGTCAGCGTTTGCTGCAGCTGGCTGCGGCATGCGGCGCCTTGCTGGAGCTGGACAGCCTGGATGGCGTCGAGTGGGGCCGCCTGCCGGATGGCAGCCGCTACCGGCTGGACGAGCGGGGCGCTCTGCATAGGGTGGGCTGCGATGGCGCGGCCGAGGTGCTGCGCGCGGATGATCTGACGCCGCAACAGGCGGCGGCCTGGCTGAGACGGGCATGAACAGGAAATAACCATGGCAGACAGTTCTCGAGTGGATTTCTGGGAACAGCGTTATCGCGAAGGCGTGACGCCCTGGGAAGGGGCGAGCCTGCCGGAGCCGGCGCGGTGTTTCTTCGCCAGCCTGCCGCCGTCCACGGTATTGTTGCCGGGGTGCGGCAGCGCGGGAGACATGCCGCCCCTGCTGGCGCTGGGTCACCAAGTGCTGGCCGTGGATTTCAGCGAGTCGGCAATCGCGCTGGCCCGCAAGCAGTGGCCCGCCGGCGCGGATAGGCTGCTGCTGGGTGATTTTTTCCAGCTGGAATTGCCCGCTTTCGACTGCGTGTTCGAGCGGGCTTTTTTGTGCGCGTTGCCCAAGGAAATGCGCGGACAGTATGCTGAAAGAGTGGCGGGTCTGGTCAAACCTGGCGGAGTATTGGCCGGCGTGTTTTTCCTGGGCGATGGCGAAAGGGGACCGCCGTTCGGCATGGCGGAGAATGATCTGCAAGCGTTGCTGAATCCTTGGTTTACGCAGGAGCAGGCTTTGCCGCTGCCGGATGGCCTGCCGGTTTTCTCTGGCCGGGAATGCTGGATGGTATGGAAACGACGGGGATTTGATTTGGATCAAACCTTAAAGGCCTGAGGGAATGGTCAGCGTGGCAGGTTTCAGAAAAAATAGCGACCGATAAAAATAAAACGGTTCAGATTGTTCGGGAGGAGAGCAAATGGAGTGGTTTTGGCGGCTGTATACGTTTTCGGAAAAGACCTTCTGGCATAGCCTGAGCAGGAAACTCGGCAGTTTTTTCTTCATCAGCCTGTTTCAGTTGCTGATGGCGGGATATTGCTATTACGCGCTGAGCGATATCCGGGCGACGGTGCGCGATGCCGGCGTTTCCGCGCAAGTGCTGGCGCGGGTGGACGCGACGGTCGATAGCGCCCTGTACTGGACGCTGGGATTATGGGTTCTGAGCTTCCTGTTCATCGCCTTCATGGTCTGGTATCTGCGCTACCTGATCGTGCGACCGTTGAAGATGATCATCCAAATCTTCAATGAAATCGGCGCCGGCGCCGGCGATCTGTCGCGCGAGATCCCCACCGTCACCTACGACGAAATCCGCGAGCTGTCGCTGTCGTACAACCGCTTCCTGCTGAAAATGCGCGAGATCATCAGCAATGTGCGGCGGATGACGGTGCGCATCGCCATGGATTCCGCCGTGACGCGGCGCAATGTGACGGAATCGGTGAATAGCGCGCGTCAACAGGACGAATTGGCCAAGCAGGTGCGGCAGGCCAGCGACCAGTCCATGCACGGCGTGGAGCAGGTGACGGAGCAGACCGAGACGATTTCCGCGACGACAGCGGAAAACCTTCGCGTCGCCCGCGATTCCTACGAGGAACTGCGCTCGGTGACGGACAGCATTCACGACATCAGCCGCAAGGTGGGGCATTTCAACCACACGGTGGAAGACTTGAGCCAGCGTTCCTCCAGCATCAAGGCCATCGTCGACCTGATCAAGGATGTCTCAGAGCAGACCAATCTGCTGGCCTTGAACGCGGCGATCGAGGCGGCGCGCGCCGGCGAGAGCGGGCGCGGTTTTGCCGTGGTGGCGGACGAGGTGCGAAAGCTGGCGGAGCGCGTGAAAACGGCCACGGACGAAATTTCGCACAATATCGACGGCATGTTGGGCCTGGTGGCGAATACGCAGCAAGAAACCGCGGCGATCACCGAGGACACCCATCAGGCGCGCGAGGTGATTTCGCGCGCATCCGAGCATTTCAGCAAAATGATGGGCGACTTCGAATCCACTTCCTCCAGCCTGAGCCAGATCGCCGCCACCATGCATGAGTTCATGGACGGCAACCAGATGGTCAACCGACATGTGGCCGAGATGCACCAGTTGGGGTTGCTGGTGAACGAGAGGCTGGGCGAGACGGAACGCGCCGCCGGCGAATTGACCGAGGCCGCCGAGCAGGTGCAGGGGCTGGTATCGAAGTTTGTGATAGGCGAGGGCGCGTTCGACCAGGCGCTGAGCCACGCGCGCGCGGCGCGCGATCAGGTGGCGCAATTGCTGCAGGCCGAGTTGCAGCGCGGGCTGGATTTGTTCGATCGGCGCTATCAGCCCATTGCCGGGACTCAGCCGGCCAAGTACCACACCAGTTACGACGACCGCCTGGCCAAGCAGCTGCAGCCGGTGATCGACCGCGTGGTGGAGCTGATACCGGGCGGCAAGTTCTGCCTGGCGGTGGACGGCAATGGCTACGCGCCGACGCATAACAGCTGGTATAGCCGGCCGCCCTGCGGCGATGCGCAGAAGGATCTGGCGGAGAGCCGCGACAAGCGCCTTTTCAACGATCCGGCCGGCTTGCGCGCCGCCCGCAATGTGCAACCTTTCCTGTTGCAAACCTATAGCCGCGATACCGGCGAAGTATTGTCGGAAGTGGATTTGCCGCTGGAACTGGGCGGGCGGCATTGGGGCGCGCTGCGCATAGGCTTTGATCCGAACGTCCTGTTGTCGCAGGGTTGAATCGATGGGAGCGAGGGAGGCTGCGGCCTCCCTCGTTTTTTATGCCTTACAGCGACAGCGGCGTCAGCAGCGTCGCGATGCCCAGGCCGACGAATAGCGCGGCGGCGATCGCGTGCATCAGCTTCTGCGGCACCTTCTTGGCTGCAACCTCGCCCAGCAGCACCGCGGGCACGTTGGCGATCATCATGCCCAGCGTGGTGCCCAGCACGACCATGTAAAGCTGTTCCGGGAAGCGCGCGGACAGCGCGACCGTGGCGATTTGCGTCTTGTCGCCCATCTCCGCCAGGAAAAAGGCGATGACGGTGGTGCCGAAAACGCCGAAACGCTCGCGCAGCAGATTACTGTCGTCCAGCTTATCCGGAATCAGCATCCAGGCGGCCATGGCGATAAAGGAGATGCCGAGGCCCCAGCGCATGATGTCCGGGCCAACCTTGGCCATCAGCCAGTGGCCGACCGCGGCGGCGGCAAAATGATTGACCAGGGTGGCGACGAAGATGCCGAGTATGATGGGGCCGGGCTTTTTAAAGCGGGAGGCCAGCAGCAGGGCCAGCAGTTGGGTTTTGTCGCCGATCTCGGCCAGAGCCACCACGCCGGTGGAAATCAGGAAGGCTTGCATGAATGCTCCAAGGGCCGCGCATACGCCATGACAAACCTGCGCGGCGGCCCCGCTGCGCGCAAGCATGTCATGGGTCTTGCCAAACGGAAGCTCGTCGCAATGGCCATGGCTGCCGCCAAGTATGTTGACCATTGCCGACGCGAAGCCGCGCCGAGGCTACTCCCCCAGAACGACGCGGATTGTAGGGGAATCGGCCGGCGCGGGCAAGGACTTTGCGCCGCTAACAAAACCTCGTTGGAGGACCGGGGCCAAGGCGCTCCGACGCAGGATCAGGAGTTTTGTTAGTGGGTCTTAATCCAGCTGCGAGGTGCAGCAGGGGCAGCGCGTCGCTTTTTCCGGAATGGCGGACAGGCAGTAGCGGCATTCCTTGGTGGCCGGAGCAGGGGGCGCGTCAGCCGCGGGCTGTTCGCGCTTGAGCCGGTTGATGGCCTTCACCAGCATGAAGATGGCAAAGGCGACGATGGTGAAGCTGACCAGCGAGTTGATGAACAGGCCTAGGTTCAAGGTAACCGCGCCGGCTTGCTTGGCCGCCGCAACCGAAACATAGGGCCCGGCTTGCTTGGCGCCGTCCTTCAGCACGAAGAACAGGTTGGAAAAGTCGACGTTGCCGACCAGCAGGCCGATAGGCGGCATGATTACATCGTCCACCAGCGATTTGACGATGGAGCCGAATGCGCCGCCGATCACCACGCCGACAGCCAGATCGATCACATTGCCTTTGACGGCGAATTCCTTGAACTCCTTCAATACGGACATGGCTTTTCCTTTATTTGATACCCGTAATTATAACTTTTTCAGTATTTTCTTGGTATGGCTACAGCGGCTGAGTTTTTGGCGTGGGCCGTTCCGGCAGTGTGCCCAGCAGCGCGCCGCCCAGAATCAATAGGATGGCCAGCAGCGCCAGTTGATTCAGCTCGCCGCGGCCGCTGGCGGTCAGCAGCAGGGTGGACAGCAGCGGCGTGGCATAGGACAGCGAGCCGATGCGGCGCGGATCGCCGTGGCGCAGCGCGCGTTCCCATAGGAAGAATGCGCCGCCCATCGGACCCAGGCCCAGCAACAGCAGCGTGGCCCATTGCGCGGCATCCGGCCGCGCGGCCGGCTCGAACAGCGCATGGCAAGCCAGCGACAGCAATCCGGACAGCAGGCAGAATCCGCCCATGGCGCTGCTTGGGAAGCTGGGTAGCCGCTTCAGCAGCAAGCTGAAAGTGGACCAGACCACTGCCGCGGCGATGGCCAGCAGATAGCCTGGCAGATATTGCTGCGATAGCGACAGTTTGCCGCCGGTGACGATCAGCGCCGCGCCGAGAAAGCCGAGCAGGCCGCCGGCAATGTGGCGGCGCGTCAGTTGCGTGCCGGGAATCAGCAGCGGCGACAGCGTGACGATCAGCAAGGGCCATAGATAGTTGAGCAGATTGGCTTCCAAGGCCGGCGCCAGGCGAAAGGCGAAGAACAGCAGGAAGTGGTAGCCGAACAGGCCGTATACGCCGACGAGCAGCGTGGCTGGCGCGACTTTCCAGTCGCGTATCCGGTGCAGCGACAGCAGGCTGCCTATGCACAAGCAGATGCCGACCACGAAAAAAGGCGGCAGCGAGCGGGTCAGCGCGCCCAGGGTGGCGAGCGAGGCCCATAGCAGGATGGCGCCGGCGGCAAGTAGGGTAGGGTGGCGAGGCATCGTTTCTCCAATCAGCTTGGAGACGATTGTAAGGGGGAAATGCCAAACGAAAAAGCCGCAGCATAAGCTGCGGCTTCATCGTATTCTGGCTCCCCGAGCAGGGCTCGAACCTGCGACCTGCGGATTAACAGTCCGTCGCTCTACCGACTGAGCTATCAGGGAACAAAACTTTGAATTGGGCGCCGTGCGGCGGTGTGGCTCCCCGAGCAGGGCTCGAACCTGCGACCTGCGGATTAACAGTCCGTCGCTCTACCGACTGAGCTATCAGGGAACACATGAACTCAATTGAGCCAAAGTGAATTGGCTCCCCGAGCAGGGCTCGAACCTGCGACCTGCGGATTAACAGTCCGTCGCTCTACCGACTGAGCTATCGGGGAATTGAGTGAGGGCGAACTATATACGGAGGCCGGCTGGCGTGTCAATGCTTGGCGACGGTTTTTTTGAGAGATTCCAGCAGCCGCGACGGCAGCCGCCGCTAGGCGATTGTTGCGAAAAGATATTTTCCCGACGCATCAAACGAAGGCGTGGCAACGGCTGGCGACGGAGTGCCGCTTGGCGGTAAGATCGCACATTGATTTCAATTAGGGAGCGACGGCATGTATGCATTCTGGCAACAGTGGCTGCGTCAAAAAGGCGTAAACCTCGACGAGCAAGGTCAGCAACCGATTGAGGCGCATTTGCGGCAAGTCGCCGCGCTGGAGCGGGAAACCGTGCTGGCGCCTTTGGACAATTTTGTATTGCTCAGAGTGGAAGGCGAAGACGCCGAGGCTTTTTTGCAGGGACAGCTGTCCAATGATATCCGCCAGGTTCAGCCAGGCGAGGCGCAATACAGCACCTATTCAACCGCCAAGGGCCGGATGTTGGCCAGCTTTTTGATCTGGCGGCATGGCAATGCTTATTACCTGATGGTATCGGCCGATATCGCGCCGGCTATCGCCAAGCGGCTGACGATGTTCGTCCTGCGTTCCAAGGTCAAAATCACCATGGACGAGGAGTGGTTTGTTCTGGGCATGTCCGGACCGCAGGCAGCCCATATATTGCAGCCGCATTTTGCCGAAGCGGCCAATCTGGAGAAAATGCGGGTAGCCGAGCAGGGTGATGGCGCGCTGTTGCGCTTGCCGCATGACGGCTATTTGCTGGCGCTGCGTCGCGGCGGCGGTTTGGAGGCCGATATTTCCAAGCTGGCGAATGTCGTCGCGGTATCGCCGGCAGTATGGGCGCTGCATGATATTCGGGCAGGCATCGCCTGGGTGACGGGCGAGACCCAGGAGCAATTTGTGCCGCAGATGGCCAATATGGAGTTGATCGGCGCGGTCAACTTCAAGAAAGGATGCTATCCCGGCCAGGAAATAGTCGCGCGCAGCCAGTATCTGGGGAAAATGAAACGCCGGATGTTTCTGGCGGCGTTCGATCAACCGCTGACGGTCGGCTGCAAATTATATAGTCCGGATTTGCCCGAGCAATCGATTGGTATGCTGGCCGCTGTGTGCCAAGTGGAAGCGTCCCGGTATTTGGGCTTGGCGGTCGTGCAATCGCAAACTTGGGATGCCGGTGTATTTGCAGATGAGGCGCATGCAATTGCGCTGCGGAAACTGGATTTACCCTATTCGATTGATCCCATAGCCGAATAATGGAGATTTTGTTTTCTTTTTGATCCTTGACTTGTGCCAATTGTATTGGCTACATTACACCCTGTAATGGGTAAATCAATAATCATCAAGGGAACATCTCATGGATCTGTCGAAACTCGACTTTACCGAACTGGTTGCGCTTAAGGGCGAAGTAGAAAACGAAATCAAGCGCCGCGAGGTGGAAGAAAAAGCCAAGGCCAAGAAACAGATTATCGAGCTGGCCCGCGCCTACGGTTTGAGCGTCGAAGAAGTGCTGAGCAAAGCCGTTGTCGTGCGCAAGCCGGTTGAGGCAAAGTACCGCCACCCGCAAAGCGCCGAATTGACCTGGACTGGCCGTGGCCGCAAGCCGGCTTGGGTGCAGGCCTGGATCGATAGCGGCAAGTCCCTGGAAGATCTGGTTATCTGATAAGCTGATTTCCGGCTCGGTAAAAAAAGCGCCTTTATGGCGCTTTTTATTTTGCATCGCGGCATACAGCCCGTTGCCAGCGGCAAATGCTTTTGCCGCTGGCGGGGGGGGGGGGCGTCAATGCTTAATTATCATTTCATGAGTGCAATCAAGCGCGGACAAGCCGCGGCTGCGCTTTGCAGCAAGCGCGCCAGTCTGACTATAAATCTAGTAGTATAGAGGCATATCGTGGTTTTTCGACGGCTTCAGGGGACTGGACGGGAGCATGCTGGATTTCTTTTCAAGGGGGGGCAAGGGCAAGCCGGATCCCATGGCGAACGCGGAGTCGGCCAAGGCGCATGTCGAAGCGTTGAAGCAGGAGTACGGCCCTGCCGCGCATGACAAGGCGGTCGAGCTGCTGAGCGGACTCAGCTTATCCTCCCAGCCGTTGTCCGTGGAGCTGCTGGAGGCAGTGCTGATGTTGAATCAGGAAACGCAGCCTCTGCATGACAGCCTGTGCGTGCAATACCTGATGAATGCGCGGATGCCCAAGGTGTTGGAAAGCCAGCTGCGCGCCCAGATACTGAATTACGGCCAAAAATTCACCGAATTTTATCAATATGCATTGCCGGCTGTGGACGATGGCCCGGAGGCAGGCGGGACCGCGAGCCATTTGCCTTTGGTGTTGGCGCGGATTTTTTATTACCTGCTTGAGTATGCAAGGTGGCAGTACATCCGGAATTTTCAGCCGGATGAAGTATTTTGGCTGAATGTGAATCAGCTGTACCGTCTGGCGGAGCAGCGTGGTTTGGATGCTCAGCCGGTGTTTTTGTTTGATGAGAAAGCCCTTGCCACGACAGTGCAGGATCAGTATCTGGTGTTGCAAATGCTGTCCATGCTTAGCGATGGCAATCTCACCGCCAAACAGATCCATTTCTCTTATCAGCTATTGTGTTTGCTGAGCAATAGGATGACGCTGAGCAAAGCCTATTTTGCCGAAGCCAGTTTCGCCATTCAGTTGAACGATTCCAAACCGGCCGAACGGCCAAGCGGCATCAGCGCCAATGAGTGGACGCGTTATTGGTATACCACCGAGCTGGTGGAAACCTTGCATCACTGGGCGATTACGATGGAGGCCGGCCGCGTGCCGGCGGAATTGAAATCGTTGATCGTGCCGGGGATCGACGCCGTCTTGCTCAGAACCTTGATGCGGATATGGGCGGTCAAGCCGGTGCGGTTTGCTCGCGCCGAGCGCAAGGTTGTCAGCAATCGGCAGGTGGAGGTGGCGCATCGGCTGACCATGCTGCACAAACTGGTGCGCAAGCCGGACGACGAGGCGGCGCAGACGACCCGCGCCGGCGACAAGGACAGTTACGAGGACGCCGCCAATATCCGGATCTATGGCTTCGTCACCAGCCGGAAGCGCGACAAATCCGTATCGCCGCAGCCTGCCAGAGCCTTGGCTTTGTCGGGAGAGACGGTTGAGCCGCCGCCGCCGCAGTTTCCCAAATGGTCGCTGGAGAACATCAGCCAGACCGGCCTCGGCGTTTCCCTGGATGTCATGGGCAATGAATGGGTGGCTTTGGGCGGTCTGATCGGTTACCGCGAGCCCGACGCCGATGGCTGGAGCCTGGGTATTATCCGCCGGGTGCGGCGCACCAGTCGCGAACGGATTTATCTGGGCGTGGAGACCTTGACCACGCGTCCGCTGGCCGCATCGCTGCGTCCGACGGATGCGCGGCTGATCGATCCGACGCTGCCGCCGGATCAGGTCTGGCTGGCTGGCCATATCAGCCTGTTCATGCCGTACCGGCGCGCGGACAAGTTGATCAATGCGCTGATCCTGCCGGTTTCGCTGTATATGTTGGACAAGCAGTTCTACATGACTGTGCGCGGCAAGCATTTCCAGATCGCGCTGGGCAAGGTGATGGAGAAGGGTCGCGACTGGTGCATGGCGGAGGTGGAGCTGATCAAAACCTTGGAGAAGCTGCCCGTCGTATTGTGAATGCGCGCGCGCGGCGCAATGCAAAAAAGCCGGCTGATGCCGGCTTTTTTTACGCATGCGGGGCGTGTTAGCTGCGTTCCAGATCGTTCAGGATGGCGTAGATCGGCGACAGTGCCGCTTCGCCCAGGCGCAGGCTGCGCTGGCCGCTCCAGCCGAAATCGTCGTCCGGCAGGTTGTTGTTGTCCTTGAACGGCATTTCCAGCGTGAAGGCCAGGCAGCCGAACTGTTCGCAAATCCAGTTGGTGGCGATGCCCATATTGGCCTTGCCCGGCTCATTGCGCGGGTAGCCGTGCTCGGTCTGGAAATCGGGGCTGGCCAGCAGGAAGTGGTGGCGGAAGCTGTCCGCCAGCTTTTCCAGCCGCTCGTTCCAGGACGGCACGCCTTCGGTGCCGGCCAGGAACACGTAAGGGATATTCTCATCGCCGTGGATGTCCAGGAACAGATCCACGCCGGTTTCCAGCATTTTTTCGCGCACCACCAGCACTTCCGGGCTGGTTTCCGCGCTGGGATTCGCCCACTCGCGGTTCAGGTTGGCGCCGGCGGCGTTGGTGCGCAGATTGCCCAGCACCGAGCCGTCCGGGTTCATGTTCGGCACCACGTAGAAGGTGGCGCGGTCCAGCAGGGCGCGGCTGGTTGGGTCTTGCGGGTCCAGCAGGCGGTTCAGCAAACCTTCGATGAACCATTCGGCCATGGTTTCGCCGGGATGCTGGCGCGCGGTGATCCAGATCTTCAGATCGGACTCCACTTCGTGGCCTATGGTCAGCAGGTTCATGTCGCGGCCCTGCACGGTGGAGCCGAGGTCGGTGACCTGGCACAGGCCGGAGCCTTGCGCCTGGCCGATCAGGTTCAGGTGCTGCTCGTAGGAGTACGGCTCGAAGTAGGCATAGTAGATGCTGCCGGACAGCGGCACATGTTCGATCACCATCACGCCGTCTTCGTAGCGCGTCGGCACGCGGAACCAGTTGATGCGGTCGTACGAGGCCATCGCCTGATAGTCCACCCAGCCTTGCGGATAGGCGCATTCGGCGGCGTTCAGGAAGCGGAAGGTGCAGTGTTGGTAGGCAGCGCCTTGTACGCGGAAGTAGAACCATTGCGCGAACTCTGCCGCATTGTCGCGGCGGATGCGCAGTTGGATGTCGTCAAGGTTGTCTGAGGAGACGATCTCGATGCTGCCGGCGTCGAAGTTGCTGCTGATCTTCATGAGGGGAACCCGTGGTGCTTGCACAATCTCTGTAAAGCGCGATTGTAACCCCGTAGCGGGGCCGCGCGCATCCGTTAAAGCAAAAACCCCGCCGGCAAGGGCGGGGTTGGCTATGGCTTCACGGCATCTTTCAGACGGTAGCGCCGCGCTTGGCGGAGTTCTTCACCGCGTCGGCAGTGGCGCTGGTCGCGGCCTTGACGCTGCTGTCGGTGAATTCGGCCACTTGCTGGGCAGCCTTGCTGAAGGTGTTGACGGCGGCGGCCGCGGCGGCAACCGAAGTCTTGACGGCGTTCAGGGTGGCGTCGGAACCGGCCGGGGCGTTCTTGGCGAACGACTCGATCGAGTTGATCAGCGACTTGTTGTACAGGCCAACGCTCTCTTCCACCAGCTTGCTCAGCTCGCTTTGCGCCG
Source organism: Chromobacterium sp. ASV23 (assembly GCF_016428945.1). NCBI lineage: Bacteria > Pseudomonadati > Pseudomonadota > Betaproteobacteria > Neisseriales > Chromobacteriaceae > Chromobacterium > Chromobacterium sp. ASV23. The sequence goes on along the minus strand of NZ_JAELTR010000014.1, from coordinate 40,515 downwards.
CGGAGACCACTTCATACACGTTGCGGGAGTGGCTGACGGCCTTGTCGATGTTCTGGGTGGCCAGCTTGTTGAAGTGGTTGACGGCTTCCTGCGGATCCTTGAATTCGCCCAGCTGTTTGGCAGCTTTGGTGTGGTCTTCCAGGGATTGCTTGGAAACGTCCAGTTGCAGCTTGACCAGGCGTTCGGCGCTGTCCAGCGCGATCTGGGCGAAGCGCAGAGAGGATTCGATGCCGGTCAGCGACAGTTTGTTCAGCTGTTCATTGTTTAAGGACATGGTGTAAAACCTCCATTACGTGGAAAATGGGGTCGAACGATTGCTGTGCTTGGATGGATTGTGCATTGCACAATGACGACGAAATGTAGCACACGAGTTGGTGGATTGGTAGTAGATTTGCTCTACTCTGTTGTATTTATGTTAGATTGCCAGCGGACAACGCCACGACAATAACCAGGAGCGTTAAATGAGTGTTGAGAAACGGGTCATCAAGAAGTACCCGAACCGTAGACTGTACGATACCGCCACCAGTTCCTACATCACGCTGGGCGATGTCAAGCAGCTGGTTCTGGACAATGTGGATATCCAGGTAGTGGATGCCAAGACGCAGGAAGACATTACCCGCAGCGTATTGCTGCAGATCATTCTGGAAGAGGAAAACGGCGGGATGCCGATGTTCAGCTACGAAGTGCTGACTCAGTTCATCCGTTATTATGGCCAGGCCATGCAGGGCATGATGGGGCCGTTCCTGGAAAAGAATCTGCAATTGTTCTCGCAGCTGCAACAAAAGATGCAGGAGCAGACCCGCGCCATCTACGGCGACAACGCCATGCTCAACACCCCGCTGTGGGGCGAGTTCATGAAGCTGCAGGGGCCGGCCATCCAGAACATGATGGCCAACTACATGGAGCAAAGCACCGGCATGTTCCTGGAAATGCAGAACCGCATGCAGGAGCAGACCAAACAGCTGTTCGGCGGTTTCGGCTTCCCGGCTTATCCGGGCGCCGAAGAAAAGGACAAGGACAAGTCCTGAGCGAACGGGACGGGCGCTCCATTGCCTGGCAGACCTAAGCAACAAGCCGGAGGCGGTTTCGCCTTCGGCTTTATTTTTTCGCACATGGCAAGGTGTAGATGACGAGCGAACAAGCATTGCGGCAGGCGCAGCGGCTGCACTTGGCGGGCGAGGCGGCCGCTGCGGAGGCGGCCTACCGCGCGCTGCTTGGCGACGAAGCGGTGGGCGTGGCGGCCGGCCATTGGCTGGGCTTTCTGTTGCTCCAGCAAGAACGGCTGGCCGATGCCTATGCCTTGTTGTCGCGCGCCGTGGCAGACGACGGCTCGCATGCGGAGTGGCATTTCAACCTGGGCCTGGCCAGCGCGCGCCTGCACAGGGGGGATGAGGCCATCGCCGCCATGCGGACGGCTATTGAGCTTGACCCTTCGCGTTATTGTTACTGGACTCATCTGGGAGCCTTGCTGACGCAGGCGGGGCGCGATGGGGAGGCGGAGCGCGCGTTGCGGCAGGCCGTCTCGCTCGATCCGCAATGCCCCGACGCCTATTACCTATTGCGCGACGCGTTGCTGCCGCAGCAGCGGTATGCGGAAGCCAGACGCAGCAACGCGCAGGGCGTATTGGCGGAGCCGCCGGGCAAGATGACGCCGATCGCCGTGGCCCAGGCCTGGTGCGAACTGGGCCGCTGGGATCAGGCACGGGCCATGGCGGAGAGCTGGCTGGCTCAGCAGCCGGAGCATCCGGTGGCCTTGCACATGCTGGCGGCGTTTGGGAAGGGCGATATGCCCCCAGGCTGTTCCGATGCTTATGTCGGCCAGGCATTTGACGTGGCGGCCGCTGGCTTTGATCAGGCATTGACCCGCTTGCGTTATCACGGCCCGCAATGGGTGGCCGATTGCCTGGCCCGCCTCGCCATCGCGCCGGCTTCGCGTACCGTGCTGGACCTGGGCTGCGGCACCGGCCTCATCGGCGCGGTCCTGAGGCCGTATGCCCGCCGCCTGGACGGCGTGGACCTGAGCGAAGGCATGTTGGAGCAAGCTCGCGCCAAGCAGCTGTTCGATAACTTGCATCAGGCCGATATGCTGGACCATCTGCGATTGGGACAGCGCGGCTACGACTTGATCTCCTGCCTGGATACCCTGCCGTATCTGGGGACGCTGGATGGGCTGTTCGATTTGTGCGCCTCTTCGTTGAGCCCCGGAGGCCTGCTGCTGTTCTGCACGGAAATGCTGGAGGATGATCCAGACGACTACCGGCTGCACCATAGCGGACGCTATCGCCATCACCCTGGCTATCTGGACCGTTTGCTGGCGGGCAACTGGCGAGTGCTGACGCGGGAGCGGCTGCCGGTTCGGGATGAGGCGGGATGCCCGGTGATGGGTGAGTTTGTTTGCGCGCTGCGCGACGCCGCGGAGGGATAGGGGAGCCGCGGCAATGCCCCCTTCATGCGTGTTCCGTGGAGATGACGCCCGCCCGGGGCGTCATCGGCGGGCGGTTTGGAGCGTCAGGACGCCTGTTTCAGAAATTCAGGCTGGAATATGCACATCCGCAAGGCGCTGCGGTAGCGGCCATTGGCGAAGAATTCGTCTATCAGCTCGCCCTCCTTGCGAAAGCCCAGTTTCTCGTAGACGTGGACCGCCTTGGCGTTTTCCTTGTCGACGACCAGATATACCTTATACAGATTGAGCACGTTGAACGCGTAGCGCAGCGCCAGCTGGGTGGCCGTTCTGGCATAGCCCCGGCCCTGATGCGCCGGTTGGATGATGATCTGGAATTCCGCGCGGCGGTGGATGTAGTCGATTTCCACCAGTTCGACCAAGCCCACTCTCTGCTCTCCGCCTACGATGACGAAGCGACGCTCGGTTTGGTCGTGGATGTGCTTGTCGTACAGATCCAGCAGTTCGACAAAAGCTTCGTAAGGCTCCTCGAACCAGTAGCGCATGATGTTGGCGTTGTTGTCCATTTCGTGGACGAAGGCGAGGTCGTCCCGCTCCAGCGGGCGCAACTTGAGGTCGGCATGTTGAAACAGCATGTGGGTAGTCCTGTGCGATGGGTAGTGAAGCGTTGCGAACAAAACCGGGTAGCGATCCTGGGTCAGGCGCTAGCGGTCGTATGTTTTGTTGGCTGCAAAAGCGGCGGCTGGATAGGCGAGCGGAAGGATGCGATAGGGTGGATGTGCCGGGATAACGACAGTCGGACCGGCCTCGCCAGTCGAAGTTCATGTTGCGCCGGCGAGACGGCGAATGGGCCTGTCATCAGTTAAGCGCTGGCGGCTATTGCTGAAGGCGTATCCAGTTGCCGCGGATGGCGTGCGTGTCCGCGATGATAGTTTTGATCACGGAAGTGTAAATCGCTGTATACTTTCGCGTTTTTCGTTTTTCGTTTTTCGCGCACTCGCTATGAATAAAACTCCTCGTGTTGGTTTCGTATCGCTGGGCTGCCCCAAGGCCGCGAGCGACTCCGAACAGATCCTGACCCGCCTTCGCGCCGAAGGCTACGACATCGCCGCTTCCTACGACGGGGCGGACCTAGTGGTGGTGAATACCTGTGGTTTTATCGACTCCGCCGTGGCGGAATCGCTGGACGCCATCGGCGAGGCGCTGAACGAGAATGGCAAAGTGATTGTCACCGGCTGTCTGGGGGCCAAGGGCGATGTCGTGCGCGAAACGCACCCTTCGGTCTTGGCCGTCACCGGTCCGCATGCCACCGAGGAAGTGATGAGCGCGGTGCATACCCACCTACCTAAGCCGCATGACCCCTTCGTCGATCTGGTGCCGGACATCGGCGTGCGCTTGACGCCCAAGCACTACGCCTACCTGAAGATTTCCGAAGGCTGCAACCATCGCTGCACCTTCTGCATCATCCCGTCGATGCGCGGCGATTTGGAAAGCCGTCCGATTCACGACGTGCTGCGCGAGGCTGAGAGCCTGGCCAAGGCCGGCGTCAAGGAAATCCTGGTGATCTCGCAGGACACCTCCGCCTACGGCGTGGACACCAAGTACAAGCTGGGCTTCCACAACGGCCGCCCGGTGAAGACCCGCATGACCGAGCTGTGCGAGGAACTGGGCCGCCACGGAATCTGGGTGCGCCTGCATTATGTCTACCCGTACCCGCACGTGGACGAGGTGATTCCGCTGATGCGCGACGGCAAGATCCTGCCGTACCTGGACATCCCGTTCCAGCACGCCAGCCAGAAGATCCTCAAGCTGATGAAGCGCCCCGCCAACAGCGACAACGTGCTGGCCCGAATCAAGAAGTGGCGCGAGATTTGCCCCGAACTGGTGATCCGCTCCACCTTCATCGTCGGCTTCCCCGGCGAAACCGAAGAAGACTTCGAAGAGCTGCTGCAATTCATCCGCGAGGCCGAGCTGGACCGCGTCGGTTGCTTCACCTATTCGCCGGTGGAAGGTGCCACCGCCAACGAACTGCCGAATCCAGTGCCGGAAGAGGTGAAGGAGGCGCGCAAGGAACGCTTCATGGCCGTGCAGGCCGAGATCAGCGCGCGCCGTCTGGAGCGCCGCGTCGGCCAGACCCTGCAGGTGCTGGTAGACGAGATCGACGACGAAGGCACGGCCGTGTGCCGCAGCTACGCCGACGCGCCGGAGATCGACGGGCTGGTGTTTGTCGAGGACGCCGCCGGCATGCAGGTGGGCGAGTTCTACCAGGTGGAAATCGTCGACTGCAGCGAACACGATCTGTGGGGCATGCGCCGCTAGGCTGGCATTTGGATTACTGATAAGGCGCCACGGCAATCGCGGCGCCTTTTTCTTGTTTGGCATTATTTTGCGCCAGGCAGCCTTGTTGCAGCAGGGTTAACGTTATAATGGCCGTCACCGAATATGACGCATCCATTCCCATGCCCCTGCCTCATCCCGACCAAACCATAGCCGAGATCGCCTCGTGCGACCTGCTCAGCTGTCCGCAGTCTTTGTCCATACGGGAGGCGGCCAGCCGCATGATGGCGGCCGGCTGCAGCTCCATCGTGGTGCGTCACGAGGACAGCGGCGAGGTGCTGGGCATCTGGACCGAGGCCGATGCGCTGGATGCCTCGCTGGGGCGGGTCGATCCGCTGCTGCCCGTGGGACAGGCGGTCAGCGCCGGGGTGGTGCTGTTGCCGCACGATATGCCGCTGTTGGCCGTGGTGCGGGAATTCCGCGCGCGCCAGCTGCGCCACGCTTTGGTCATGAAAAACGGCGCGCCGCTGGGCATGGTCACTCTCACCGATATCGTGCGCAACCAGGGGCTGGAGTCGTTCCTGATCGTCAAGAGGGTGCGCGATCTGCCCGGCCAGCCTGCGCGCATTCTGCCTGCCGCCGCGTCTGCGCAGGAGGCGATGCGGGCCATGCGCGAACACGCGCTATCCGCGCTGGCGGTGGCGTTGGACGACGGCGCTTACGGCATCGTCACCCAGCGCGACGTGCTGCGCTGGCTGGCCGCCGACGCCCTGCCGCCGACGCTGGGCGAGGGCTGCCGCAAGCCCTTGATCGGCGTGGCGGACACGGCCAGCCTGCTACAGGCGAGGCAACTGGTGCAGCAACACAATATCCGCCATCTGGCGGTATTCGGCGAGCACGGCCAGTTACTGAAGCTGCTTGGCTTCGACGACATCGTGCAAGGCATCGAGCACGAATACCTGTATGAGCTGAACGAAGCGCTGCGCCAGCGCGACCACGCCTTGCAGCAGTCGCGGCACAGCTTGCTGCTGGCCGACAAGGTATTCGAATCGACCATGGAAGGCATCGTCATCACCGACCGCAACGGCGTGATCCAGTCGGTGAATCCGGCCTTCAGCCGTATCACCGGCTACAGCCGCGAGGAGGCGATGGGACAGACGCCGGCCATGCTGAAGTCCGGCCGGCAGCCGCCGGAGTTTTATTACCACATGTGGCAGACCCTGCTGCGCGACGGCTGCTGGCAGGGCGAGGTGGTGAACCGGCGCAAGGGCGGCCTGCTGTACACCGAACACCTGAGCATCACCGCCATCCGCGATGGCCAAGGCGAATGCCTGCATTATGTGGCGGTGTTTTCCGACATCACCCAGCGCAAGCAGGCGGAGGAGCGGCTGCATTTCCTGGCCAACCACGACGCGCTGACCAGCTTGCCGAACCGCACCTTGTTTCTGGAGCGCTTGCAGCTGGCTGTGGACGGCGCGGATGCCGGCGGCTATGGGGTGGCGCTGTTGTTCATCGATCTGGATCGTTTCAAGCTGGTCAACGATACGCTGGGCCATTATGCCGGCGACCAGTTGCTGATCCACATCGCGCGCCAATTGCAGTCGCTGCTGCTGCCTGGCGAGACGGCGGCGCGGCTGTCGGGCGACGAATTCACCGTACTGCTGGAGGGGGCGGCCGGCGAAGCGCAGGTGGCGGCGCGCGCTCAGGCCATCCTGGACGCCATCACCGCCTTGTCCGGCGCGGATGGCCAGCAGATGTTCATCTCCGCCAGCATAGGCATCAGCATGTTCCCGGACGACGGCCGCGACGCCGACACCTTGCTGGTGCATGCGGACACGGCGATGTACCGCGCCAAGCAGCGCGGCAAGAACGGCTTTCAGTTCTATACCGCCGATATGAACGCGCGGGCGCTGGAACGGCTGAAGCTGGAGTACAGCCTGCATCGCGCCTTGGCGCAGCAGGAACTGGAGCTGTGGTATCAGCCTAAAGTCGCGCTCGACAGCGGCCGCATCGTCGGCGCCGAGGCGCTGCTGCGCTGGCGCCATCCGGAACTGGGCCTGGTGCCGCCGGACCGCTTCATTCCGATCGCGGAGGAGAGCGCGCTGATCGTCCAGATCGGCAACTGGGTGCTGGACACCGCCTGCGCCGATATCCGCCGCTGGCGCGATGCCGGCCATTTGCCGGGGCGGGTGGCGGTCAATGTTTCCGGCCGCCAGCTCAAGCACGGCGATTTCACCCGGCAACTGGAGGACATGCTGCGCCGGCACGATCTGGACAGCGCCGACCTGGAGCTGGAAATCACCGAGAGCGTGGCGATGGATGAGGCCGGCGGTATGGTGGACATGCTGCGCCGGCTGCAGCAATTGGGCGTGTATCTGTCCATCGACGACTTCGGCACCGGCTATTCCTCGCTGTCTTACCTGAAGCGCCTGCCGGTGCGCGGGCTGAAGATAGACCGCTCTTTCATCGCGGATTCAGTGCGCGACAATGACGACGCCGCCATTACCCGCGCCATCGTCTCCATCGCCCGCAGCCTGGGGCTGGACGTGGTGGCGGAGGGGGTGGAGGACGAGGAGCAGCGCCGCTTCTTGCGGGAGCTGGGGTGCAACTGCGCCCAGGGCTTTTTGTTCAGCAAGCCGCTGGCGCGCAGCCAGTTCGAGGTGTTGCTGGCGATCCAGGCCAGTCAGCCGGCGCTGGCCCACTGAGCCGGCCCGCTCCGGAAGCGACGCGCAAAAAAAGACCGGCTTCGCGAAGCCGGTCTTTTGTCAGCGGGTAGCTTAGCCGCCGATCCGATCTTTGCCCATAAAGGGGCGCAGCACGGTCGGGATGGTCACGCTGCCGTCGGCGTTCTGGTAGTTTTCCAGGATCGCCACCAGGGTGCGGCCCACGGCCAGGCCGGAGCCGTTCAGCGTGTGCACCAGCTGGTTCTTGCCGTTTTCGTCCTTGTAGCGCGCCTTCATGCGGCGGGCCTGGAAGGCCTCGCAGTTGGAGCAGCTGGAGATTTCGCGGTAGGTGTTCTGCGCCGGCAGCCACACTTCCAGGTCGTAGGTCTTGGACGAACCGAAACCCATGTCGCCGGTGCACAGCGTGATCACGCGGTAAGGCAGTTCCAGCGCCTTCAGGATGTTCTCGGCGTGGCTCACCATCTCTTCCAGCGCGGCGTAGGAGTCTTCCGGCTTCTCGATGCGCACCATCTCCACCTTGTCGAACTGGTGCTGGCGGATCATGCCGCGGGTGTCGCGGCCGTAGCTGCCGGCTTCGGAGCGGAAACACGGCGAGTGCGCGGTGAACTTCTTCGGCAGCTCGTCGACCTGCAGAATGGTGTCGGCCACGGTGTTGGTCAGCGTGATTTCCGAGGTGGAGATCAGGTATTGCGGGGTGGCGGATTCGTCGCCGCCGCGCATCACCTTGAACATGTCTTCGGCAAACTTCGGCAGCTGGCCGGTGCCGAACAGCGCGGTGTCGTTGACGATGTACGGGGTGTAGTGCTCGACGTAGCCGTGGTTGCCGGAGTGGGTGTTCAGCATGAACTGGGCGATGGCGCGGTGCAGGCGGGCGATGTCGCCCTTCAGCACGGTGAAGCGCGCGCCGGACAGCTTGGCGCCGGTTTCGGCGTCCAGGCCCAGCGGGATGCCGACGTCGACGTGATCTTTGACTTCAAAGTCGAACTGGCGCGGCACGCCCACGCGGCGCACTTCCACGTTGTCGGTTTCGTCCTTGCCCACCGGCACCGATTCGTGCGGCAGGTTGGGGATGGACATCAGCCAGGCGTCCAGCTTGCTCTGCACGCCTTCGAATGCCAGTTCGGCGGCCTTCAGCTCGTCACCCAGCGTTGCTACTTCGGCCATGATGGCGGAGACATCCTCACCCTTGCTCTTGGCGATGCCGATCTGCTTGGAGGAAGCGTTGCGCTTGGCTTGCAGTTCCTGCATGCGGGATTGCAGAGACTTGCGCTCGGATTCCAGCTGATTGAATGCGGCGGTATCCAGGGTGTAGCCGCGGCCAGCCAGGCGGGCGGCGACGGCTTCGATGTCGTTGCGAAGTAAGTTGATGTCGAGCATGATTATTCCTGTTTTTCACTATCGGGATTTTGCTGGGCGTCTGCATCCAGCTGACGCAAAAAAGCCAGTTTGTCCTGAATCTTGCTTTCCAGTCCGCGCGGTACAGGGCGATACCATTCGATGTCTTCCAGCCCTTCCGGGAGATAAGTTTCCCCGGCGGCGTAGGCGTGGGGCTCATCGTGCGCGTAGCGGTAGGCGTGACCGTAGCCCAGTTCCTTCATCAGGCGGGTCGGCGCGTTTCTCAAGTGTACCGGCACCGGACGGGATTTGTCCTGTTTCACGAAGGCGCGGGCCTCATTATACGCCTTGTACCCGGCATTGCTCTTGGCGGCGACGGCCAAATAAATCACCGCTTGTCCCAGCGCAAGCTCGCCTTCCGGGCTGCCCAGCCGTTCATACGTCGCCGCGGCGTCGTTGGCGATCTGCATGGCGCGCGGATCGGCCAGGCCGATGTCTTCCCAGGCCATGCGCACGATGCGCCGCGCCAGGTAGCGCGGGTCGGCCCCGCCATCCAGCATGCGGCAGAGCCAGTACAGCGCCGCGTCCGGATTGGAGCCGCGCACCGATTTGTGCAGCGCGGAGATCTGGTCGTAGAAGGCGTCGCCGCCTTTGTCGAAGCGCCGCGCGTTCAGCGTCAGCACTTCTTCCAGAAAGTCTGGGTCAATGTCTGTCATGCCGCGCGCCTGCGCCGCGGTGCGGGTCTGTTCCAGCAGATTCAGAAAACGCCGCGCGTCGCCGTCGGCATAGCCGGTCAGGGTGGAGACGGCGGCCTCGCTGAAGCTCAGCCCGTCCAGCGCGCCTTCGGACTGGGCGCGCTGGAACAGCAGCTGCAATTCGTCCTCGCTCAGGCTGTTCAGCACATACACCTGGGCGCGAGACAGCAGGGCGGAATTGACCTCGAACGAAGGGTTTTCCGTGGTGGCGCCGATGAAGGTGATCAGGCCGGATTCCACAAACGGCAGGAAGGCATCCTGCTGGCTCTTGTTGAAGCGGTGCACCTCATCGACGAACAGAATGGTGCGCCGTCCGGAGCGTTGCAGCGCCGCATGGGCTTTTTCCACCGCCTCGCGGATGTCCTTGACGCCGGCGAACACCGCCGAGATCGGGATGAACTCGGCGTCGAAGCTGGCGGCGAGGATGCGCGCCAACGTGGTCTTGCCGACGCCGGGCGGGCCCCACAATATCATCGAGTGCGGTTTGCCGGCTTCCACCGCCAGGCTCAGCGGTTTGCCGGGGCCGATCAGGTGCTGCTGGCCGATCACCTGATCCAGCGCGGCCGGGCGCAGGGCTTCGGCCAGCGGTTTTTGCGGTTCGACGGAAAAAAGATCGGACATGGCGGGCGGGAACGGCGGTGACTCGGGCTGACAGTATATCAGCAGTCGTCAGCCGGCCGCGCCCTGACGCCGGGACAAGCAGTCGGTGGCCACTTGCTTGAAGCTGTCGAAGCTGCGGCATTCTCGCAGCCGGGCGGTGGAACGCTCGCGCATCAGCGATACGAACAAGTCGTAGATCACCATCGCTTCTTCGTAGTCGTCCTTGCTGATGGCCAGCAGGAAGATCACGTGGGCGATGTTGCCGTCGCCCCAGGCGATGCCATGCGGCGCCAGCACGGTGTAGACGGTGGTCCGGCGTGCCAGCAGGCCCAGCGAGTGGGGCAGGGCGATGCCGTCGCCCAGCATGGTGCCGAGTATGGCCTCGCGCTCCACGACCGAGGGGTAGTAGTCGCCGTCGACATAGCCCTCGTCTTGCAGCTGTTCGCATAAGGTGCGGAACAGCTGCGCCTGGCTCATGTCCGGCGCGGCCACCAGAAAATGCCGCGCATTGAAGTAACGCGCCAGCATGGCGCAGCGGCTGCGGTCCGGCTGCACCATCTTCGCCAGTTGTTCCAGCTGGTAATCTGATGGAAACGGCGACGCCACCACCACCGGGCGGTTCTTTTCCTCCAGCCGCGCGGTGGAGATCACGAAGTCCGCGGCGACGGCGGGCAGCGCTTCGTACTCCTGCTGCGACAGCGCGCCGGCGATGCTGATCTGCGGAAAGCGGCGGTGCAGCATGGCCTCCAGCATCCGCAGCGAGGAGGTGCCGCTGTCGCAGACCAGCAGCGCCTGCGGCCGATAGATGAAGCCGATCTGGTAGTGCCGCTCCAGGCCGACGCCGATGTGCAGCACCAGATAGCCTATCTCGTCTTCGCTGATCCGGTACGGCGAGTGGCGCGCCCAGCTGGACACCGCCGCCAGCGTGATGTCGTAGGCCATCGCGTAGTGCTCCTTGATGTCCGCCAGCACCGGATTGGGCAGATTGATCTGGTAGCGCACCCGCGTGATCATGGTCCTGACGTGGGTGGCCAGGTCCTGCGCCAGCCTTTCGTCGTGGCGCAGATCGTAGTTGTAGTGGGTATTGATGTAGTCCAGCAGGTAATGCACCAGCGCTTCGGCATCGTCCGCGTTGATGGTGACCGGCTTGAGGCTGGCCACGCTGCGCGCCGAGATATGGACAGCGAGAAAGGCCTCCTCTGCCGCAGACAGCGCCACGCCGGACAGCTTGCATAGCAGCTGGACGATATGCGCCGCCAGGTGGCGGATGTCGTGAGCGATGTCGTCGCAGTGGAAATCTTCCAGCGGAAAGCCCTCGCGCAAGCGCTGGCAGGCAAGGGCGCAGTATTGGCAGAGGAAGTGCATGCCTTCGTCGGTCAGCCGGATCTGGCTGGCGGCCAAGTAGTCGGCCAACGCGCTTCTGAGCGTGACGAGGTCATCGTCTGGCTGGGCGTCGCCCGCCAGCAGCGGATGTTCCGGCTGGTCGCGCGCCAGCTGGCACAGCAGTTCGGCCAGGCAGGTGCGGATGGAGGATTCGCGGCCCAGCAGTTTCATGCCGTAGTGCGGGCGGGTTTCGATGGTGAGCTGGTAGCGCGCCAGCCAGTCGCGGACTTCGGTCATGTCGCCTTGCAAGACGGCGCGGTTGACGAACCACTCGTCGGCGATGTCCTGCAGCTTCAGCGAATAGGCGGCGGTGAGGAAGCGCCACAGCAGGCAGTGCACCCGCTCGCTGCCGGTGCGCGGCAACCGCCGCGATGACGGCGCGGCCTGGCGCAGCTTGTCGAAGCGTTCCGCATCGCCGATTTCCAGCCGGTAGCCCTCGCCGCGCTCCAGCACGAATTGCGCGCCATGATCCTGCAGCAGGGCATTCAGGGCGCCGATGTCGCTGCGCACCGTCCGGGTGGAGACCGCCAGCCGGCGCGCCAGCTCTTCCTGCGGCAGCGTTTCCGCTTGCAGGGTGGCGAACAGCTGGGCGAGTCGGGGGTGCGGGAATCGGACCATGGGCTACCTCGGCAAGCCGGCCTCGCAGGCCGGCGGGTTACGGGATCAGGCCAGCGCAGCCTGGGTCATCGCGAGCAGGGCGCGCACGTCGGCGGGGCGGGTGTGGCCGCTGGCTGGGTCGATGATGGAGCTGTAAATGTGCGGAATAATGCGCGGTACGCCGGCGTCCAGCGCAATTTGCAGAATTTCCCTGTAATTTTGGAGGTCGATTCCGCCGGTTGGTTCCAGCCAGAAGTCGTGGCGGGCGCAAGCCTCGGCCACCGCGCGGTATTCCTCGCGAAATTTCAGGCCATCCATGGAGAAGTATTTGATGGAGTCGGCGCCCATGTCCTTCAGCATGGCGATGGCGGTTTCCACCGGCACCACGCCGGACGGCGCGCTTGCGCTGAGCGGGCCGGTGGAGATCTTCACCATGCCGATCAGGCCGCACGGCGACACCAGGCCGTTGACGACGGTCTCGTCCTGGCCCAGCAGCGCGCGGCTGGCGCCGACGCCGGTGAACACCTGGTTGACGTGCTGCGGCTGCAACTGGCCGGCGATGGCGCTGACCATGGCGGACTGGCGCGGATCGCCGGCGCCCAGGCCGACCGAGATCGCATTGTCGATGGCGGCGGCGTAATCGCGCATGTCGGCGACGGCGCTGGCGACATCCGGGTAGTTTTTGGACAGCAGCCCGACCAGCACATGGCCTTCGGCGGCATCGTAGATTTCCAGCGCATTCTGTTTGCTGCCGGCCAGTACGTTCAGGCAGACGCGGTCTTGATGGAAGTTGGGGGTCAGTCGCATGTTCAGCGTTCCTTCAACAGGGTTTCGATGCAGTGGCCCAGCGTGTCGAGCTGTTGGTCGTCCACGCTGCGGATGTCGAATTCCAGTCGGCCTTCGTTGGCGTGGTATTCGCGGCAATAAACGGCGGGGGGGCCTGCCTTGAGCCGCTGGGCGGCGGCGGCGGCGTCTAGGCCGGCCGCCGGGTCAAAGGCGACTTCGGCGCGGGCGATGTCGCGGCCGGCGCTGTCCCAGGCCAACCGGGCGCGGATGCCGGGCAGATGGTTGAGGCGGGCCAGCAGCGGCTCCAGCCTGCGCGCCATTTCCGCGCCGCTGCTCTTGGGGGCGGACAGATAGCGCTCGACGGCGGCAGTCAGGCCCAGAATGCCTTCCTTGCCTATCTTCATCGCGCGGCCTATGCCCTTGCCTTGCAGCTTGACCCACTCGACGTATTGGCGGCGGCCCAGCACCAGCCCGCTGGACGGCCCTTCCATCGCCTTGGCGCCGCTGTAGATCACCAGGTCGGCGCCCTGGCGGTAATAGCGGTTGAGGTCTTCTTCCGCGGCGGCGTCCACGATCAGCGGCACGCCATGGGCGCGCGCCACGGCCGCGGCTTCCTCTACCGTCGGCATGCTTTTCTGCACGGCGTGGTGGGACTTGATGTACAGAATGGCGGCGGTGCGCGGCGTGACGGCGGCCGACAGCTGGGCCGGCGTGCATTCGTTGGCCCAGCCGGCTTCCACGACTTTGCCGCCGCCCAGCGCCACCATGGTGGCGACCGGCGCGCCATAATTCACGTTGTGGCCCTTTGCCAGCACAATCTCGTCCGGGCCGTCGATGGGCGCGGCATGCAGCTTGACCAGCAGCGCCGGATTGTCTCGGACGATGACGGCGGCCACCGACAGCGCGATGCCGGCCGAGGCGCAGGACACGATGGTGGCGGCTTCGGCTTCCAGCAGGCCGGCGATGTAGGCGCCGGTCTTGTCCACCAGGTCCGCCATTTCAAAGTAATGCGCCATGCCGTGGCAGGCGGCATCGACTACTTCTGGCGCGGGCGTGGAGACGCCAAGCAGGGTCATGCGGCCGGACGCGTTGATTACCGGCTTGAGCTGGTATTTCTCATAGATCGAAGACATGGGATAGCTTTCCTTCGCGAGTTGGCCAGATTTGGCCGGCGATGATGGCGGCCAGTGGCCGCAGCGTTTGCGTGGCTTGCAGGCTGCCGCCCTCGGCATCGGCCAGGAGGGCGTCGTCTGCGGCGACATCGAACACGGTGAAATCGGCGGCCGCGCCCGCTTCCAGCCGGCCTTTGCCGGCCAGGCCCAGGGCATCCGCGGCGTGGGTGGTCACGCAATCGATCAGGCGCGGCAGCGGCATGCCCAGCGCCAGGAATTTGGACATGACGTGGGCCAGGCCGAACACCGGGCCGGATACGCGGTTGCGGCAGTAAATGTCGGAGCTGATGGTGCGCGGATAGATGCCCTGCGCCAGGGCCGCCCGCGCTACTTCAAAGCTGAAGCTGGCGCTGCCGTGGCCCACGTCCAGCAGCACGCCGCGTTCGATGGCGGTGAGGATGCTTTGGCGCAGCCGCGCCTGGCCGTCCAGGATGCGGTTGGGCTTGCCGTTGAAGCAGTGGGTGAGGATGTCGCCCTTGTCCAGCATGGCGGCGATGTCGTCCAGGTCCGGCGGCGTATTGCCGACGTGCACCATCAGCGGCAAGCCGCCGGCCTGCTGTTGCAAGGTTTTGGCCAGGGTCAGCGGCGCCAGGCCGTTGCTGCCCACCACGCTGCCGCTCAGCCGCGCCTTCAGGCCGACGATGAAATCGCGGTGCTGGCGGATGGCGGCCAACGCCAGCGGCAGATCGACATCGGCCAGATTGGCCAGTTCGTGCTGGGTGGCCAGGCCGATGCGCGAGATGTTGAGCAGGGCTCGCACCTCGGTGCGGGCGCGATCCGCCAGCTGGCGGAAGCGGGCGATATCGTCGGCGCCGGCGCTGCCGGCATCCACCACGGTGGTGACGCCGCAGGCGATGCCCACCGCATCCGGCTCGTCGTGGTAGATCGGGGATTCAGGGAAACAGTGGACGTGGCCGTCTATCCAGCCGGCGCTGAGATAATGGCGGCCGGCCAGGTCCAGCGTGCGCAGGGCGGGGCCGTTCACCCGGCCGATGGCGGCGATGTGGCCATCGGCTGCGGCAAGGTCGTGCAGGCTGCCGTCTGGCAGGCGGGCCTGGCGGATGATCAGATCGTACATGGCGTCTCCATCAGGCCAGGGCAACCGGGAACAGCGCGCCGAACAGCATCGCACCCAGAATGGCGCCGCCGGTGATGGGCTTGCCCCACAGATAGAAGCCCAGCGCGCCCAGCAGCGAACCGACCCCGATGGGGATGGACGCGGTGATGGCGGACAGGATGATCAGGGGGCCAAGGAAGCGGCCGGACGAGTTGCCTGCCCCCATCATCACGTCGGCGCCGAAAGTGGAGTTGCCCTGATTGATGGTGAACTTGCGCGCCAGGATGATGGCGGCGCCTATTGCCAAGCCGACGGCCAAGCCGGTGAGCAGCGCGCCGAAGAAGTTTTCCACCGGCCACAGCACGCCGGCGCCCAGGAACATCGCCGGGATGCCCAGGCCGACGCCGGTCATGATGGCGCCGCCTATGTCCAGAATGCCCACCAGCGAGCCTTCGATCACCCTGGCGAACAGGAAGCTGGCGCCGAAGGCCGCCACCGCGCCGTAGACGCCGGTGTCGATGCCGGCCCGCAGCATCGAGACGAAGGCCACTTCGTTGAAAGCGCCGATGCCGTAAACGTAGTACATATGGGTGCCGCCGAAAACGCCGGCCGACAACAGCGCCACCAGCAGCGGGAAGGTCCAGTCCGCGTACCAGAAATTGCGCTTCAGTTCTTCGATTTGCACGTCGTCCATGCTCTGTCTCCTGTCGTTAGCCGCGGACGGTCTGATGGAAGGCGCGCAGCCAGTCCGGCGCCGCCAGGCGGAAGGATTCCAGCATCTTCAGGTCGAAGCCGCGGAAAAAGGCGCTCATCAGGAACAGGGCGATGATGGCGGCCATCATCACTTTGGTGATGCGGTTCCAGCCGCCGTCGTCCACGCCCTTGCCGATCAGGATGCCCAGCACCAGTCCCGGCACCGCGTTGCCCATGATCAGTTGGGCCAGGCCGCCGAAAATGGTGCCCCAGAAGCCGGAGCGCTTGCCGGCCTCGATGGCGGCCAGCCAGAAGATCACCGGCATGATGATGTTGACCAGCAGGTTGGCCGCCGGCACCAGCACCTTGACCGCGGTGATCTGCAGCGCGGGCGGCACGGCGGAGGCGGTGGAGTTCAGGAAGGCCACCACCAGCATGCCGATCAGGCCGCATACCAGCGCCATCTTCTTGGGGTTGTGCAGGGTTTCCGCCAGATTGCGGTTGCGCGACAGCAGCGCGGCCGCGCCCCAGTGCGGGATGATGCGGTGGTCGATGTCCTGGGTGAACGCGCCGGCGGCGACCGACGACGCCCAGGCATTGAAGAAAAATCCCAGGCCGAACGAGAAGTGCGAGGCGGGATCGCCTTCGCAGGAGTTGAGTTCGCCCAGGGTGCGGAAGGCGCCCATGCCCTGGGTGGTGGGGGCATGGAACATGCGCGCGGCGCCGGCGCCGACGGCAGTGCCGACCAGGCCGCCGATCAGCAGCGATTTGAGCAGAATGGTCACGAACATGGGCGTGTCCTCGCGAAGGTGCGAAGTGGGACGGGGTCGAACGCCACGCGGTCGGCATCGATCGCCGCGACGTTTGCCGTGACTTCCAGCACCACCGAGTAGCGGGTGCGTTCGCGCCGCAGGAACAGGAACAGAAAGCGCTCGGTGATCGTCGCCTGTTCGGCGGAAACCACGCGCACATCATGCGGTTCGATCCGTAGCAGCACTTTGCCGCTCTGTCCCAGCACGGCGCGCTGCACCTTGGACAAGGCGTCGGCAAAGGCCTGCGCCTTGCTCTCGCCCAGTCCGGACACCTGCACGGTGGTGAGGAAGGATTCTTTCATGTCAGCCACCGTGCTTCTTGAGGTAGGCCGCCACCAGCCGCTGGCCCAGTTCTTCCTTGTCCATGAAGCCGAAGCCCAGCACGTTGTAGCCTTCCTCGATGGCGGTGACGCCTTCTTCGATGGAGCGCATGCCGTACTTGGCCTTGTAGCCGTGCTTGGTCTGGGCGGTGATGGCGCCGGCGCCGCCGCTGCCGCAGAAGGAGATGCCCAGCTGGGCGTTTTCCGCCTTCATCACATCGCCCAGCTTCATGTCGGCGGCCATGCCGGGAATCACCACGGCGCGGGCGCTAGCCTGTTCCACGCCGAGGCCGACTTTCTGGCCCTTGCCCAGGCGGTCGCCGATCACTACGGTAATTTGGCTCATTGCATTCTCCTTGCGGTGGGTCAGGCCTTGTTCTGGGCCATTTCAAAGTGGATGGACAGCAGCAGCGCCTCGTCTGTCGGCAGATTGCCGAACAGCGCGACAACGGCTTGGGACAGCTGCATCGCGGCGGGCGAAATCTCATCGAACAGCGAGCGGTCGAAATCCGGCAGGCCTTCCCCGGTCAGCGAGCGGCGGGCCATGGCGCGCACATGCGACTCCAGTTTCAGCTGCTGGCTGTCGTTCAGGCATTTGCCGGCCGCCTCGAGCAGGGCCGGCACGCGCGCCAGCACCTGCTGGCTCAGCGCCTCGATCTGTTGTTGGGTATGGTCGGGGGAGAGTACGGGGGAGGACATGGTGGCTTCCGTTGCATGGTCAGTTGAGTCGAGGACTACTGTAAGCAACGGGGCCGATGGCTTGTAGCCGGTTTTTTTCCGGCGCTTGCCGGAAATTTGCCATGTCTAATGGCAGATATGAAAAAAGCGCCCGGCAGGGCGCTTTTTTTGGGCACAACGGTCAGGAAGAGCTTAGGCGCGCTTCTTGAATTCGTTGGTGCGGGTGTCGATTTCGATCTTTTCGCCGGTGTTGACGAAGGCCGGAACCTGAACTTCGAAGGTGGTGCCAACCAGGCGGGCCGGCTTCAGCACTTTGCCCGAGGTGTCGCCGCGCACGGCCGGCTCGGTGTATTCCACTTCGCGGATTACGGTGGTCGGCAGTTCTACGGAGATGGCCTTGCCGTCGTAGAAGGTCACCTGGCAAACGTCTTCCATGCCGTCAACGATGTAGTTGATGGTGTCGCCCAGGTTGTCGGCTTCCACTTCGTACTGGTTGAACTCGGAATCCATGAACACGTACATCGGGTCGGCGAAGTAGGAGTAGGTGCAGTCCTTGCGGTCCAGCACGACTACGTCGAACTTGTCGTCGGCGCGGTAAACGGTTTCGCTGCCGGCGCCGGTCAGCAAGTTCTTCATCTTCATCTTCACTACGGAAGCGTTGCGGCCGGACTTGCTGAATTCAGCCTTCTGAACAACCATCGGGTCGTTGCCGACCATGAATACGTTACCAGCGCGCAGTTCTTGTGCGGTTTTCATTGCGTATGAGTCCCAAACTCTTGAATTAACGCCGGAAACCCGGAACGGCTTTCCGACAAAAACGACGCATTCTATCCGATTTCGGCGATAAAGTGCAGCAGTCTCGCCGCCAGATCGCCACCTTGCAGCAGTTGTTGTTGCCAGTTTGTCGCATGTCGCCGCCACGCCGGCAGCCATCTTGCGGCATTGCGCCAGGCGGTGGCGATATCGCCGTCGCGGTTCCACGCCAGATGCAGCTCGCGGATCGCCGCGGCGGCCTCGTCCGGCAAGCCGGCGCAGTATTGGTCGAGAAAGGCCTGCAGCTTGGCGATGTGGGCCTCGTCGTCCTGCGGATAGATATGCCACAGCATGGGGCGCGCCGCCCATTGCGAGCGCACCAGGCTGTCTTCGCCGCGCACGCAGTTGAAATCGCAGCTCCATAGCAGGCGGTCGTAGTCGTCCTGATCGCTCAGGGGCAGCACGTCGATGGTCAGGCGGCCGAGCTGGGCATGCTCCCCCACCTGCAGAGGATGGTCGAACAGGCTGGACACCACGGGCAGCGCCTTGCCTTCCGGCACCAGGCAGCGCACCGGCTGCGGGCCGTCGGCCCAGGCCTGCAGCAGTTTGGCGGCGGCCGGGTTGTCGTAGGCAAACAGGCTGACTTTCCACTCGTTTTCCGACAGGGCGGGCACGTTTCTGCGCCGCCAGTAATCGCGCTGCGCCTCGGGATCGGCTTGCCAGGCTTCGCGCGCGGCGATCAGCCCGTCCTCGCAGATCAGGCCGCCGCTGGCCGCGTCAAAGCCGGGGAAGAAGAAATGCTTGGTCAGCGGCAGCCGCGGATGCGGCGACGGCAGCTTGTGGCAGCCGCGCGTCCAGTCTTCCGCCGACAGGTATTCCAGGTTGATCCACACCGGCGGAGCCGCCCGTGCCGCCATCGCCTGCTCGAAGCTGTCCGGCAGCCGGCAGCCGAAGGCCTCTATCACCACGTCGGCCGGGACGATGTCGGCGGGCCACCCCGCTTGCGGCCACAGACGCACGTCTATGCCGGCCAGCGTCTGCTGCGGCAGGGCTGGGTCCAGCCCCGGCGCGATGCGGGCGAAACTGGCCAAATCATCCACCCACAGCCGCACGGTCAGGCCGCAATCGCCCGCCAGCCGGCGCGCCAGGCGCCAGGTGACGCCGATGTCGCCGTAGTTGTCGATGACGGTGCAGAAAATATCCCAGTGTTGACGATTCATAATTTGTTAACAATTGAAGACCGCGCGAGCTTACCACGCGAAGGCCGGCAATATCACCAATTCCGAATTTTCCTGGGTTTGGCCGGTCTCTGAGAGAGGCTGTGAAACATCTGAAAGGAATTGCCGTGGGTTTGAAGTATGGATGGAGTTTGCTGGCGGCGCTGCCCTTGTCCGCCTGGGCCGGCGTGCTGCTGCAAAACGCCCAATGGCGGGTGGAGCTGGAGCCGGCCACTTTGGCCGTCAGCGTGGAGCCGGCCGGCGACGTCAAACGCACCGTGTCCGACGGCGTGGCACCGCAGGCGGTGTCCGCCCTGCAACAAACCGGCGAGACCGCGGGCTGGCAGTGGGACGATGGCCGCTACCGCTGGCAAGCCGTCCTCGATGGACCGGACTTGCGGCTGACGCTGCAGGCCCGCGCGCCGGGACGGCTGGAGCTATTGCGCCAGCCCGCTGCGGCGATGGGGCGCGGCCTGCTGCTGCCGTTGGCCGAGGGCAGCTATATCCCCGCCGGCAGCAAGCTGTGGCAGGACTTCCTGCCGGGCTTTGCCGGAGACGGCCTGGATACCTCGGAAAACCTCAGCCTGCCGCTATGGGGCATGGATTACGGCAGCCGCAGCCTGCACTGGCTGCTGCTGAATCCGTTCAACAATCAGCTGGCCTTTGCGGCGCAAGGGCAGGGCCTGGCGTTGACGCTGAGCCACGAGTTCAACGCGCTGAACCAAGACCAGCCGGTGACGCTGCTGCTGCATCTGTCCGATGGCAACTTGCTAGGCGGCGCGCAGCGCTATCGCCAATGGCTGGTGTCGGCAGGCCGCTACCAGACCTTGGCGGACAAGATCCAGCGCCAGCCCGAAACCGCTAAGCTGGTCGGTGCCAGCCATGTCTATCTATGGGGCAATAATTTGCTGGACGCCAGCGATGTGCGCGACTGGCCTGCCTTCCTCAAGCTGCTGCGCGGCGATGCGGCCCTGGCCGTCCAGCTGCGCGCCCGCTTCGACACGGCAGCGCGTCAGGCGCTGCGCCAAGCCGGGGCCAAACCGGACCGCTACCAGCAAAAGGTGTTGATCGAAGCCGTCAATCAGGCGCTGACCGCGGAGGCGCGCGCCGGCTGGCTCGGCCCCAAGCCGGACTGGGCCAAAATGGCGGAACCGTACCGCGCCCTGCGCGCGCAAACGGCGCAGACCTTCGGCCCCGCGCTGCAAGCGGACGCCTCGCGCTGGGGCGGCGGCTTGTCGCGCAAAACGGTGGACGCGCTGCAATCGGCCGGACTGAAACGGCTATGGCTGGGCGTGGATAACTGGGAAGGGGGCTTGTGGCAGCCGCAGGCGGTGAAAGCCGGCGTGGCGGCCGGCTATCTGATGTCTAGCTACGACTCCTACGAAACGGCGCTGCAGCCGGGCAAGCATGAGGACTGGATTACCGCCCAGCAGGGCGAGGCGGTGTACCGCCAGTGCGGCATCACGCTGGCAAACGGCAAGAAAAAAGCCGGTTTCCAGCAATCCGGCTACTACACCAACCCGGCTTGCGTGCGCGATACCTTGCAGCAGCGCACGAGCGCGCTGCTGTCGGCGACCGGCTTCAATAGCTGGTTCCTGGACGCCTACGCCACCGGCATGGTGTTTGACGACTACACGCCGGGCCGCCGCACAGGCGAGGCCGCGATGGCGCAAGGCTATGAACAGTCCATGCAATGGGTGGCGGACCGCTACCAGCTGCCGGTGGGTTCCGAAATGGGCAACGCCACCACCAGCCGCGGCATCGCCTTCGCCCATGGCATGCAGGTGCCGGTGCTGGGGTGGGGCGATCCGGATCTGCAGAGGAACCCGAAGTCGCCGTACTACCTGGGCCGCTGGTTCCCGGCCGATCAGCCGGAAACCTTTTTCAAGCCGGTGCCGCTGAAGCAACCGTACCGCGACCTCTACTACGGCCCGGAGTATCGGCTGCCTCTGTACCAGGCGGTGTTCCATGGCTCGGTGATCACCACCAACCATTGGCTGTATGACAATCTGAAATTCCGCAACGTCTACGCCAACAACCTGTTGGCGCAATGGCTGTACAACGTCCCGCCGCTGTTCCACCTGTCCGCGGCCAGCCTCAGGGCCCGGCTGCCGCAGCTGCAATGCGCCGACCGCGCCTTCCGTCCGTTGCATCAGCAACTGGCCACCCAGGCGCTGACCGGCTTCGCCTGGCTCAACGCGGAACACACGCTGCAGCAAACCCGTTTTGCCGACGGCAGCCGCCTCACCGCCAATT
Organism: Chromobacterium sp. ASV23; assembly: GCF_016428945.1. Lineage (NCBI taxonomy): Bacteria > Pseudomonadati > Pseudomonadota > Betaproteobacteria > Neisseriales > Chromobacteriaceae > Chromobacterium > Chromobacterium sp. ASV23. Next base: position 18,739 of record NZ_JAELTR010000014.1, on the reverse strand, counting down.
TCGGATCGACGCCGGTATCGAATGGAGGACAAACCCTGCCGCCGCAAAGCCTGTTGGCCGAGCTCGCCGGCCAAGCGCCGCGACTGTTGCGGGCGGCCGATTGCGCTGGCAAATAAGCTGCCGCGATAATGCCGATGTGGTTTTGCTGGCCAGGGGCAGCCATTGTCCCTGGCCAGTTGGCGGGTTATCGCCAAGGTAGATTGAGACGGTATTTGGGAAGTGGAAAATCGGTAGAATTTCAGGTTGGATTTTTATCTTTAAAAATCAGCAATTTGAAATTGGTGTATTCCCCACGTCCGTGGGGCTGAACCGGAAGTCGGCGAGTGCCTGGCGCAACTGCGGCAGTGTTCCCCACGTCTGTGGGGATGAACCGGCCATGCTGCCCTGCGCCATCAGCGGCCAGACGTGTTTCCCACGACAGTGGGGATGAACCGATCAGCCGGACGGATACGCACCGGGTAAGTAGGCTTACTGATTGAACGTGGGCGATGTGGGTGCCAGTCTGAAATTCCGAGAAACCGGAAGGGCTTAAGATGGCTTTTCCCACTGCAGTCAACGATCAGATTACCGATGCCGTTACCCAGAGCAACGTGAAGGTGTTGGCCGAGGCGCCTGCCATGGCGATGGGAAGCATCTATCAAACCATGGTCCATTCCACCGGCATCATGTTCCAGAACGCTGTTTCCGCGCAGCAGCAACAAACTATGCTATCGCAGGCGGTGGCGGGGATGGGCGTAACGCAAATCTATAACGTAGACACCTTGGCGGGAGCCATGGCGGCGCAAGGCGGCGTTGCTGACAATCTATCCAGCTTGCTGGCTGCGCTTCAGGCTTTTCGCGCGCAAGCGGGATCTTAACGCTGTTTCATCCCCCTCTGAGGCGTTGCTGCGGAGGCGGTTCAGTTGCCTCCCCGCAGCCGCTCCATCTGCAAGGCCACTTTTAGCGCCAGCTGCTGCACCTGCCGGCGCTTGGCTTGACAGGCGGCGCTGTCCGGCTCCAATTCAGCGAGTTCGGCGCGCAGTGCGGCCAGCGCCTTCATCATTTCCACCTCGGCCGGCACGCAGCCGGCGTCTTTCAGGATCTTGTACGGCATCCGCAGCTCGGCCGACGTGGCGGCATAGGTTTCGTCCAACTCCAGCGGCTTGCCCCAGCCTTTTGCCCGCTGCAATTCGCCGCTTTGTTCGCTGGCGCGGATGGCGGCGGCGATGATTTGATCCAGGTCGCCTTGGTTTTGCATGATCTGCCTCCGAGTCGGGCGGATGGCAAATTATAGCATTGGAATGTTCGAGAGCTGGGCGATGGTCTCCGCCTCGGCCAAAAAACGCACCAAACGCAGCGTCAGGCTTTCCCGCGCGGCGTTGGCCGGCCATACGGCGTAGACGCCCAGCGGCTCCACCTGCCACTGGGGCAGCACCGTCTGCAGCCTGCCGGCAGCGATGTCGTCCGCTACCAGAAACGCCGGCGGCGTGGCCAGGCCGCAGCCGGCGATGGCCAACTGGCAGGCGGCGTCCAGGCTGTTGACGGTGAGGCGCGGCTGGAAGGAAAACGATTGCGCCAGGCCTGTTTCATGGAGCAGCGTCTTGCGATTGGGGCGCATGCGGATGCCCAGCCAGGGCCATTCCGCCAGCTCTTGCGGGTTTTGCGGCGCGTGGCGCTCTGCCAGCAGCTTGGGCGCAGCCACCGTGAGGCGTGGCATGTCGTGCAGACGGCGCGATTTGAGCGCGCTGTCCGGCAGTTCGCCGATGCGGATGGCCAGATCGATGCCGTCGCGGATCAGGTCGCGTTTTTCGTCGCTGAAGTCCAGCGCCAATTCCACCTTGGAATGGCGGCGAGCGAATTCGGCCAGCTGTCCCACCAGCGGGTGGCGGGCGAAAAAGGCGGGCAGCGTCAGGCTGAGCGTGCCGACGGGTTCCGCGGCGCGGCCGGCGATGGTGTCCAGCCCGCTTTGCGCCGCTTCCAGCATGGCTTGGGCGTGGTGGTAGAGTGCTTGTCCGTCCGGCGTGAGCGATAGCCTGCGGGTGGAGCGGTACAGCAGCGCCGTGCCCAGGCGCGTTTCCAGCTGCGACACATGGTGGCTCACCACTGATGGCGATAGCTCCAGCGCCCGCGCGGCGGCGCGAAACGATCCGGTTTCCACGGTTTTGGCGAAGACGGCCAGGGCGCGCAGTTCGTCTATCATAGTTCGATTTTTTCGATCAGACAGTTTCAATTAATCCGGATTGTAGCGCAGTGGGTGGCCGCGCATAGTGAGTCATTCCAATCGGATAGGGGACTGTCATGCAGGACATGCGTTGCGTCATCGTCATCGACCCGGCATTGCCGTCGGGCGTCATCGCCAATACCGCCGCCGTGCTGTCGCTATCGCTGGGCAGGCGGCATCCGCAATTGGTGGGGGAGGACTTGCCGGACGCGGCGGGCGAATTGCGGCTCGGCATCACTACGGTGGCGATTCCCATCCTGAAGTGCGACGCCGAGCAATTGCGGACCTTGCGCGCGGCGGCGAGCGCGCACCGGGATGAGCTGACGCTGGTGGAATTGACCAGCGTCACCCGGAATACGCGGAGTTACCAGGAGTACGCGGCCGCGCTGGCCGCCACGCCGGAGCAGGCTTTGCAATACCAGGGCCTGGCGCTGTGCGGGCCGGCCAAGCGGGTGCGCCAGTTGACGGGCAGCCTTGGCTTGTTGCGCTGAGGAGGCGGCCATGATCTGGAGCTTTATCGTGGCGACGGCCTTGATCACCCTGCTGCCGGGGCCATCGCTGCTGGTGATTGTGGCCGCGGCCTTGCGCGAGGGCTGGCGCGCCGGCGCGGCGGCGTCGCTGGGCGTGGTGACGGCGGACGCCAACCTGCTGCTGGCGGCGTTGAGCGGCCTGGGCGCGCTGGCCCAGGCGTCGCCGCTTATCTTGCTTGGCCTAAAGTGGCTGGGCGCAGGCTATCTGTTGTGGCTGGGCGTGGGGCAGTTGCGAACGTCGCCATCAGGACAAGAGGCGGTGGCGCAAGCGCCCGGCGGGGCGTTCCGGCGCGGCCTGATGGCGACGCTGCCCAACCCTAAAATCATCGGTTTTTTGATCGTTTACTTCCCGCAGTTCATCCAGCCCGGGCCGGACGCGGCGCGGCAGATGCTGTTGCTGGGGCCGCTGTTCCTGCTGACCGTGCTGGCGGTGTTCCTGCTGTGCGTCGCCGCCGCCTGTCTGCTGAGCGGCAGGCTGGTGGGCAAGGGGCAGTCATGGCCGGCGCGGCTATGCGGCTGTTGCCTGATAGGCTGCGGCCTGTACTCTGCGTTTGGGTAAGGATCAGGCCAGCGCGGCTTCCAGCCAGCGCCACAGTTCGGGCGCGGTGAAGTCGTCAATAATCGCATCGGCGCCGGCGGCCAACAGTTGCTCGGCCGGCAGGGCGTCGCCAATGGCGAAGGTGTGCAGGCCTGCCGCGCGGGCGGCGCGGATGCCGGAGGGAGAGTCTTCAAAGGCGCAAGCGCGTTCCGCTACGCCGCCGATGCGGGCGAGGCCGGTCAGGTAGGGGAGCGGGTCTGGCTTGGCGGCGGGCAGCTCCTCTCCGATGACCAGGGCGTGGACTCGGGCGGCCAGGCCCAGCTTTTCCAGCATCAGTTCGGCGTTGGCGCGCGGGGCGTTGGTGACGACGGCGATGGGGAAGCCGCGCGTGGCGGCCCAATCGAACAGCTGTGTGACGCCTGGCGTGGCTTGCATGCGGATTACAGAGGAGCGGAACAAGGCTTCCTTGTGATCCGCCATGGCGCGGTGCGCGTTTTCGTCCCGCTCCGGGAACAGCGCGCGCATGATGCTGGCGTTGGAGCCGCCCACGATGTGGCGCTGGTACAGTTCGGGCGTCAGCGTCTTGCCGTTTTCTTCCAGCAGTCGGGCAAAGGCCTGATAGTGCAGCGGGTCGCTATTGGCCAGGGTGCCGTCCAGGTCGAACAGCAGGGCGAAGTCGGCGGATGCCATCGCATTCCTTCTTGGATATTTTCTGAGCGAAAGGCCGTTATGTTAGGCAGTGGGCGGCCACGCGGCAAGCCGCGCCGTCAACAAAAACGCCACCGTGGCGGTGGCGTTTGTCTTAGCGCGGGCGACGGGCTCAGGCCGCGTCGTCCACCCAGCGGATGGCCTGGCTAGGCACGACCTTGCTTTCCACCTTGATCTGCAGGGCAAGGCCGCCGCAGGAGGTTTCGCGGTACTTGGCGTCCATGTCCTTGCCGGTTTCGTACATGGCGGCGATGACCTTGTCCAGCGACACCTTGGGGCTGCTGACGCGGTGCATGGCCATGCGGGCGGCGTTGATCGCCTTGACCGCTGCGATGGCGTTGCGCTCGATGCATGGAATCTGCACCTGGCCGCCCACTGGGTCGCAGGTCAGGCCCAGGTTGTGCTCCATGGCGATTTCCGCCGCCATGCACACCTGGGACGGGCTGCCGCCCATCAGTTCGGTCAGGCCGGCCGCGGCCATGGAACAGGCCACGCCCACTTCGCCCTGGCAGCCGACTTCGGCGCCGGAGATGGACGCGTTGAGCTTGAACAGGCAGCCGATGGCGCCGGAGGACAGGAAGAAGCGCAGGCAGCTGTCGTCATCCAGCGGCTGGATGAAGTGGTTGTAGTAGGCCAGCACGGCCGGGACGATGCCGCAGGCGCCGTTGGTCGGGGCGGTGACTACGCGGCCGCCGGCGGCGTTTTCCTCGGACATGGCCATGGCGTACATATTGACCCAGTCCATCACGCTCATCGGGTCTTTGGCCACGGTGAGGGAGCTGGTCAGCATGCGATGCAGCGCCGGGGCGCGGCGCGGGATGCGCATCGGGCCGGGCAGGTTGCCTTCGGTGCGCATGCCGCGCTCGATGCTGCCCTTCATGACTTCCCACACGCGGCGGAAGTGCGCCTCGGTGTCCTTGACGTCGTGGAAGGCTTTTTCGTTTTCCAGCACCAGGGCGGCGATGGACAGGCCGGTCTCTTCGCACATGTCGATCAGCTGCTGGGCGGTGACGAAATGGTACGGCACCGGGGTGTCGCTGCAGCTGGACTGGTTGAAGTGCTCTTCGTCGACGATGAAGCCGCCGCCGATGGAGTAATAGGTCTTGGTCAGCACTTTTTCGTCGCCGACGAAGGCGTGGATCTGCATGCCGTTTTCGTGCAGCGGCAGGTTGGCCGTATGGAAGTCCATGCCGAAGATCACGCGCTGGTGGGTGCGGCCCAGCGTCAGCTGGCCGGTTTGCTCCACGTCGGCGATCAGGCTGGCGGAGTTGTCCGGGTCCACGGTGTCCGGCAGGTTGCCGGCCAGGCCCAGGATGATGGCTTGATCGGTGCAGTGGCCCTTGCCGGTGAGGGCCAGCGAGCCGTAGCAGTCCACGTGGATGCGGGTGACTTGGTTGAATCTGCCGGTTTCCTTGAGCGCGCCCAGGAACTGGTGACCGGCCTTCATCGGGCCGACGGTGTGGGAACTGGAGGGACCAACGCCGATTTTGTAGATATCACTCATGCTGAACATGATGCTACCTCTTTGAAGCTAGTACGGAGGGGAGAGCAGGCCGCAGGGCGGCCTGCCTGGTTACGATCAGACGAACAGATCGTAGAAGATGGCGGAGATGGCGATCAGGCCGATCAGTACCACGAAGATGTTGCTGGCGGCGCCGGAGTACTTCTTCATCGCCGGTACCTTGTGGATGGCGTACATCGGCATCAGGAACAGCAGCATCGCGATGACCGGGCCGCCCAGGGTTTCAATCATGCCCAGGATGGACGGGTTGATGGTGGCGATGATCCAGCAGGTCACGATCATGAAGATGGCGGTGTAGCGGTCCAGCTTCGAGGTTTCGATGGTCTTGCCGCTCTGACGCAGTTGCTTGACCACCAGGCCGTTGAAGCCTTCCTTGGCGCCCAGGTAGTGGCCCAGGAAGGACTTACTGATGGCAACCATGGCGATGATCGGGGCAACCCATTCCATCACCGGGTTCTGGAAGTGGTTGGCCAGGTAGGACAGGATGGAGATGTTCTGGGCCTTGGCGGCGGCCAGGTCGGCCGGGCTCAGGCTGAATACGCAGCTGAACACGAAGAACATCACGGTCAGCACCATCATGGTGTGGGCGCGGATCAGCACGCGGCTGGAGGCCGGTTCAGCTTCGTCGCCGTGCAGCTTGCGCTGGTCAACGGAGAAGGAAGAGATGATGGGCGAGTGGTTGAACGAGAACACCATCACCGGAATGGCCAGCCACAGCGTCTTGTAGAAGGCGCCGCTGGATACGGCGTCGCCCAGGCTGCCGGCGTGGCGGATGGCGGCGTCGCTCCATTGCGGGATCAGGTACAGGGCCAGCAGCATCAGCACCACCACAAACGGGTAGACCAGGATGCTCATCGCCTTGACGATCATCTGGCCGCCCAGGCGGACGATGGACATCAGGCCCAGGATCAGCGCCAGCGAGAACACGGCGCGGGTGGCGATGCCGGTGCCCACGTCGATGTGCAGCTGGTTATTGAGGAAGGACAGCACCGTGTTGGTGATGGCCACGCTGTACATCAACAGAATCGGGTAGATGGCGAAGAAGTACAGCAAGGTGATGATCTTGCCGGCGCCTACGCCGAAGTGTTCTTCCACCACTTCCGTGATGTCGGCGCCTTCCTTGCTGCCGGACAGCACGAAGCGGGTCAGGCCGCGGTGGGCGAAGAAGGTCAGCGGCAGGGCCAGGATGGCCATCAGCATCAGGGGCCACAGGCCGCCGATGCCGGCGTTGATGGGAAGGAACAGGACGCCGGCGCCGATGGCGGTGCCATAGAGGCCGAGCATCCAGGTGGTGTCGTGCTTGGTCCAGCCGGACGAACCGGAGCGGGAGGCGGTTGAGGCGATTGCTTGTGACATGATGAGGTGCCTTTTCAAACGATATTTCGCAAATTCCGGGTTTCCATCCTCCGCCGCCGGCGTTGACGGCTTGTGGCGGGGGGCGGATCGAACTGTTGCCGACGGGTTCTCTGTATGTCGTTGTTTGTGAACCGCGTCTTGCTTAATTGCTGCCCATCGTAAGGGCATTTGTAGTTTGCAAGGTACACATTTAAGAACATCAGTTGATTCTAATCAAGATAAATTTGTCACCAAATGAACAAATGAACATGGCTGAGGAATGGTTCTCCCCCTAAATTCTAAATGACAATATTTTTTTATTGGTTTTATATCCTTTAAAGTCATTTTTGGTGCAATTAAATTTCAATAAATTTTCTATTTTATAAAATGATTGCGCATGGGTAATTTTGCCATGGTCATTTTTTATCCTTGCCACAAGTTTGAAATTTGAGTGATTGCTCTGCGCAATTTATTGCGTGGTTTTGCCTTTCTTGGGTCTGCTATTGCCTGCCCACGCAAAGATGCCGGGAGCCAGGCGATGGCGTTCGTTTCCGTGCTTGGTTTGCGCAAGCCTTTGATGGAAATGGATTTATTTGCATGGGCTGCCGGGTGGAATAGCATGGTCTTGTGTCTAAATTGTACTAATTTGTATTGTTCACTTTTGATGATTTGGGTGACGGTGTGCATGATATGCGAGCGTGAAATTGCTAAAATATTTTCGAATGTGAAAATAAAGTTACAAAAATGAACACCTTTTCTTTCGCATTCTGTGAAATGACAAGGGCGCGTTTCTTGGCTCGGAGATAGCGAAATGCCAGCGCTACAACAGGCATGGCTGATGCGAAGCGGGCCGGCCGGGGAGGTTTGCCTGCATTGCGTTGGCGGGATGCTGCAACATTTCCCTGGTGTTTTGTGCCGGCATTCGTGGCAATGTTGAAGGATTGTGCTGCAGTCTGGCCGTGTGGGGGTGGCTTGAGCGGTGGTGCGCTATGGATTGATCGGTATCAAACACGAATTTACTAAAACGAACATAAAATTTTCGCAAAGTCGCATCGGATGCGAATCGCCTCCGGCCGCATCACGCGACGCCGCCTTACCCATATCCTTATAGAGACGTTACATCATGAGCCACTCTTCAACTCTCGCCTACGTGGTCGACGAGGCCGCCAGCAAACAGCAGGTGCTGCTGTCCGAACCAGGGCGCTATCTGCTCAGCGCGGCCATGGCCGGCGCGCTGATCGCCGTAGTGCTGGCCGTCAGCCTGAAGCTCGGCCAGGTATTCTTCGCCAGCGGCGCTCCCGGTTATTACATCGCCACTTCCGGCTTCTTTGGCGTGGCGCTGGTCAGCATCATCGTGTGCAAGGTGGAATTGTTCACCAGCAATGTGATGTACTTCACCGTCGGCCGGCTTAGCGGCCGCTGCCGCACCTGCAATATGTTGCGCAGTTGGACGATGGTGTATCTGGGCAATCTGTTGGGCGTGCTGCTGTTCGTCGCCGTGCTTGCCGGCGCCGGCGGCATGGGCGTACTGCCTGCCGATCACCTGCTGTTCAACGTGGTGGAGCATAAGGTGCACGCCTCGAGCATGGAGATCTTCTGGAAGGGCGTGCTGTGCAACTGGGTGATCTGCCTGGCGGTATGGGTGCCGATGCGTCTAAGTAACGAAGCGGCGCGGCTGCTGATCATCATGCTGCTGGTGTTCGTGTTCTTCTTCTCCGGTTTTGAGCACAGCATCGCCAACATGGCTTTCTTCGCGCTGGCCAAGCTGCAGGGCATGGCGGGGCTGGAGTGGGCGGATATCGCGCATAATCTGGTGCCGGCTACGCTGGGCAATATCGTTGGCGGCGCGTTTGGCGTCGGCCTGGTGGTGTACTTGCTGGAACGCCACACGCTGAAAGCGGTCTGAACATTAAGGCAGGCTTTTGGCCTGTAAACGGCATGTGAATGTTCGTTTTCGAATGTAGTCGGCGCAGTACAGCCTGTATTGCGCCGACTTTGCTATAAATCACTGATAAATCAATGATGTTGAAGGCGGTTGGCATGTTGCGCTGCAGGATCGAAATCGCGCCGTAAGCGGGGCGCTACTTGATCAAGATCAAACGAAATTTTCGATTCCGAATGTACCATGTGTTCAATATCTAACACGTTACCGGACCAAGCCAAGTAAGGAGGCCCCAGATGGACGCCATCACTCAAAATGCAGCTCAAGCCAACCCGTGGCGCGATTTCGTCGCTGGCGAGTGGCAGAGCAAGGTCGATGTACGCAACTTCATCCAGCTGAACTACAAACCGTACGAAGGCGACGACAGCTTCCTGGCTGGCGCCACCGAGCGTACCAAGAAGCTGTGGGACACCCTGGGTGTGTTGCTGAAAGAAGAACGCGCCAAGGGCGTGCTGGATGTCTCGGCCGACCGCGCCTCTTCCATTACCGCTCACGATGCGGGCTACATCGATCAAGCCAATGAAGTGATCGTCGGCCTGCAAACCGACGCTCCGCTGAAGCGCGCCATCATGCCGAACGGCGGTCTGCGCATGGTGGAGAACGGCCTGGAAGCCTTCGGCTTCAAGCTGGATCCGGTGATCAAGGAAATCTGGGAAAAGTATCGCAAGAGCCACAACCAGGGCGTGTTTGATGTCTACACCCCGGAAATCATGGCTTGCCGCAAGTCCGGCGTGATCACCGGCCTGCCGGATGCCTACGGCCGCGGCCGCATCATCGGCGACTATCGCCGCGTCGCGCTGTACGGCACCGACTTCCTGCGCAAGGAGCGTCAGCAGCTGTTCGCCGAACTGAATGACGTGGCTTTCACCGACGAAGTGATGCGTCAACGCGAAGAACTGTCCGAACAGTTCCGCGCCCTGGACGAACTGCGCCAGATGGCCGCCAAGTATGGCTACGACATCAGCCGTCCGGCCGCCACTGCCCGCGAAGCCATCCAGTGGGTTTACTTCGCCTACCTGGCCGCGGTTAAGGAGCAGAACGGCGCCGCCATGTCCTTCGGCCGCGTGTCCACCTTCCTGGACGTGTACATCGAGCGCGACATCGCCGCCGGCGTGCTGACCGAAGAGCAAGCTCAGGAAATGATCGACGATCTGGTGATCAAGCTGCGCATCGTCCGCTTCCTGCGCACGCCGGAATACGATCAACTGTTCTCCGGCGACCCGACTTGGGTGACCGAATCCATCGGCGGCATGGGCGAAGACGGCCGCACCCTGGTGACCAAGAACAGCTTCCGCTTCCTGAACACCCTGTACAACCTGGGCCCGGCGCCGGAACCGAACCTGACCGTGCTGTGGTCTACCCGCTTCCCGCAAGGCTTCAAGAACTTCTGCGCCAAGGTGTCCATCGACACCAGCGCCATCCAGTACGAAAACGACGACCTGATGCTGCCGTACTGGGGCGACGACTACGGTATCGCCTGCTGCGTGTCGGCGATGAAGATCGGCAAGCAGATGCAGTTCTTCGGCGCTCGCGCCAACCTGGCCAAGGCCATGCTGTACGCGATCAACGGCGGCCGCGACGAGAAGTCCGGCGCGCTGGTGGCCCACGGCTTCGAGCCGATCACCGGCGACGTGCTGACTTACGAAGAACTGATGCCGAAGTTCGAGAAGATGATGGACTGGCTGGCCGCCACCTACGTCAAGGCGCTGAACTGCATCCACTACATGCACGACAAGTACGCCTACGAACGCATCGAAATGGCGCTGCACGACCGCGACATCGTCCGCACCATGGCTTGCGGCATCGCCGGCCTGTCCGTGGCCGCCGACTCGCTGTCCGCCGTCAAGTTCGCCAAGGTTCACATCATCCGCAATGAAGATGGCCTGGCGGTTGACTACAAGATCGAAGGCGAATACCCGGCATTCGGCAACAACGATGACCGCGTGGACGAGATCGCGGTGTGGCTGACCCAGTCCTTCATGGACAAGATCAAGGCCCAGCCGTACTTCTACCGCGACTCCAAGCCGACCCAGTCGGTGCTGACCATCACCTCCAACGTGGTGTACGGCAAGAAGACCGGCAACACCCCGGACGGCCGCCGCGCCGGCGAACCGTTCTCCCCGGGTGCCAACCCGATGAACGGCCGCGACGTGAAGGGCTTTGTGGCGGCAGGCGCCTCCGTGGCCAAGCTGCCGTACGACTCCGCGCTGGACGGCATCAGCTGGACCGCTTCGGCGACGCCGGACGCGTTGGGCCATACTGCTGAAGAGCGTATCGTCAACCTGGCCAACTGCCTGGACGGCTTCTGCTCGGCTCACCCGACTGAGTTCAGCAGCGCCAACTGCACCCCGTTCGATTGCGACGGCGAGCGCAACATCGCCGGCGGCGGTTTCCACGTGAACGTCAACGTATTCAAGCGCGAAACCCTGCTGGACGCCATGGAGCACCCGGAGCTGTACCCGCAGCTGACCATCCGTGTGTCCGGTTACGCGGTGAACTTCGTCAAGCTGACGCGCGAGCAGCAGCTGGACGTGATCAACCGCACCTTCCACGGCAAGATGTAAGACGCCGTAGGGCGGGCAGGCCGCAGGGCTTGCCCGCGCGGAAACACCATCGCATCAATGGCGGGGCGGTCCGGAAGGAAAGCCCCGCTTTTTCACAAGATTCACCGGAGATACGGCATGACCCCACCTATTGCCGCTGACCACACCGAAGCATCCGTCAAAGCCGAAACCATAGGCTATCTGCACTCCACCGAGAGCGGCGCCGGCGTGGACGGCCCCGGCATGCGCTTCGTGTTTTTCGTTTCGGGCTGTCAGTTCCGCTGCCTGTACTGCCACAACCCGGATACCTGGAAGCTGCATAACGGCCGCCAGGTGACCGTGGAGCAGGCGCTGTCCGAAGTGGCCACCTACGCGCGCTTTTTGAAGTTTGCCGGCGGCGTCACCATTTCCGGGGGCGAGCCGCTGATGCAGCACGAGTTCGTAGGCGAGCTGTTCCATCAGATCAAGCAACGCTATGGCCTGCACACCGCGCTGGACACCCAGGGCTTCCTGCACGAGCGGGTGTCGGACGAATGGTTCGACGATGTCGATCTGGTGATGCTGGACATCAAGCATTCAGACCCCGAAAAATACCTGGCGCTCACCGGCCAGCCCTTGCAGCCGACGCTGGACTTCGCCCAGCGCCTGAAGCGGCTTGGCAAGAAAATGTGGATACGCTACGTGCTGGTGCCGGGCCTGACCGACGGCGACGCCGACATCGAGCGCCTGGCCGACTACGTGGCCGAGCTGGGCGATCTGGTGGAGCGGGTGGAAGTGCTGCCTTTCCATCAATTGGGCAAGGACAAATGGGCGCAGCTGGGCATGGAATACCAGCTGAACGATACGCCGATTCCCACGGCGGCCCAAGCCGCCCATGCGCGCGCGCTGTTCGCCAGCCGCGGGCTGAAAGTCACCTGATTTTTTCATCGCGTCATTCTCCCTGACCGCCGCCGGCACTGCGTGTCGGCGTTTTTTTTGCCTTTGGGCGGCACCTTTGCCGCGCATGGAGAGTCAGTCAGATAGGGTAAGCAAAGGAGAAAGCCATGCAATCGATTCTGGAAATCTGCGCCGGTTCGCTGGCGTCCTGTCTGGCGGCGCAGCAGGGCGGCGCGCAGCGCGTCGAACTGTGCGACAACCTGCTGGAAGGCGGCACCACGCCGTCCTACGGCATGGTGGCCCTGGCGCGGGATAGCCTGGGCATAGACCTCAATGTCTTGATCCGCCCGCGCGGCGGCGATTTTCTGTACACCGCGCTGGAATTCGAAACCATGGCCCGCGACATCGAACTCTGCCGCAAGTTGGGCGTAAACGGCGTGGTGCTGGGCATGTTGACGGCCGATGGCGACATCGACGGGCCGGGCACGCGCGAGCTGGTCGGCCTGGCCGGGACGATGAGCGTGACCTTCCACCGCGCCTTCGACATGGCGCGCGATCCGATCCGCGCATTGGAAGAGGTGATCGCCACCGGCTGCGCCCGGCTGCTCAGCTCCGGCCAGGCCACTACGGCGCTGGACGGCGCAGACTTGCTGGCCCTGTTGCGCCAGCAGGCTGGCCAACGGTTGATCGTGATGCCGGGCGCAGGGGTACGCGCCGCCAATATCGCCGAGCTGGCGCGCCGCACCGGCTGCCATGAATTCCACGCCTCGGCGCGGGCCGAGGTGGCCAGCGGCATGCGCTATCGCCAGCCGGGCTTGAGCATGGGCGCGCCGGGCGCCGATGAATACCTGCGCAAGGAAACGGCGGTGGACGAGGTGAGGGCATTGCGCGCGGCGCTGGACGGCGCGGCGGCCTGACCCTCCTTACGCAAGGCGAGCGGGTGCTATTGGCGCAGATCCAATATGGGGTCCACATCTTTCCGGCGCAGCCGGGCGGACAGTTCATCGTTGATGCCGGCATCAACCAGCCGTAGCAGCTGGCTGGCGTAGGGCACCTGGCGGCTGATCAGCATGTGGTAGTCGGAGCCGGCCATGCCCGGCACCTCGCGGTAGCCGAAGTCCGGGTGCTTCAGATAATTGGTCAGGCCGATTGCCGCCATGCCAATCGCCACTTCCTTTTCTTCCAGCACCGCGTCGCAATGGCCGGCTTTGAGTTGCATCATCGCGGCGGACAGCGTGTACGGTGTGGTGTCCACGTCCTGCGGTCCCAAGCCGAACGGCTGGTAGGCGTAGCCGTGCTGGCCGCAGACATGCAGGGTTTTCAGGTCGGCTTGGCTATGGATCTTGGGCATAGGCCGGGCGCGCGAAAAGAAGTAGATGCCGGTAGTGTAGTAATAGGTCTTGCTTAGCAAGTAGGCTTGCTCCCGTTCCGGCGAACTGACCGCATCCACCGTCATGTCCAGATTGCCGCTCTTCACTTCCGCTTGGCAGCGAATCCAGCTCATCCGCGTCACCGTGTACTTTTGCCGCGCTTGCTCAAAGATGGCCTGCAAATAGTCAACGGTGTAACCGATATTGCGCTGAGTGACGCGTGTGCCCTCGCGCTCGAAATAGAAGAACGGCGGCCACTCCTCCGCGTCCACGCAGATGCGCACGGTTTCGGGCAACTGCCCGCAAGCATGTGGACTCAATCCATACAGCAATAGCAGCAGGCAGCCGCTGGCAATCGGCTTGATCATGATGGCGTTTCCATTTGCGGCCGTGGGCAAAGAAAAGGGCTCTCCTCCAGTCTTTATAAACCGTTGCGAGGCGGTTGACGCTTGCTGAGGGCACGCCGGCGAGCCTTGCCGCATCCGTTTGCCACGCTTGCCGGCGCGTGGCCGCAGTATGAAAAACATTTGTCGGACGGCGGCGATTGATGGCATAAGCATGTTATCGGCAAACCATTGTGGAGGAATTGCATGCGCCCGGAAGTCTTGACTCGTCTGCTCACTGTTGGCTGTCTGCTGCTGTGCGGCCTGCCGGCTCATGCCGGCCAGGGCGCGGTGGCGTCGCCGGACCGCTACGGCGCCGAAGTGGCGGCGCATGTGCTGAAGGCTGGCGGCAACGCGGTGGATGCGGCGGTAGCCACGGCCTTCGCCTTGGCCGTCACCTATCCGGAAGCCGGCAATATCGGCGGCGGCGGCTTCATGACCATCTACCAGGATGGCAAGCCTTATTTCCTCGACTACCGCGAAACAGCGCCCAAGGCGGCCAGCCGCGACATGTATCTAGACGCGGACGGCAAGGTGGTGCCGCATATGAGCCTGGTCGGCGCCCGCGCCGCCGGCGTGCCGGGCACGGTGATGGGGCTGTGGCAGGCGCATCAGCGTTTCGGCAAGCTCAAGTGGCGTCAGCTGGTGGAGCCGGCCATCCGCTACGCCGAGCGCGGCTTCACCGTGGCCGACCGCCAGTTCCAGTACCGCGGCGAAGCGGTGCAACTGTTTGCCGGCAAGACCAATTTCGCGCAGTACTTTGGCAAGATGAAGGCGGGCGAGACCTTCCGCCAGCTGGAGCTGGCCGCTACCTTGAAGCGCATCGCCCGTTACGGCGCAGCCGATTTCTATCAGGGCCAGACCGCCCAGTTGCTGGTGGCGCAGATGAAGCGCGATCACGGCCTGATCTCGGCCGAGGATCTGAAAGACTACCGCGCGCGCTGGCGTGATCCCATCCGCATCGATTGGCGCGGCAACGTCATCTATACCGCGCCGCCGCCCAGCTCCGGCGGCGTGGCCTTGGCGCAGCTCTTGGGCATCAAGGAGAACCGCGCGGCGGACTTCGCCGGCGTCGCGCTGAATTCCCCACGCTATATCCATCTGCTGGCGGAGATCGAAAAGCGCGTGTTCGCCGACCGCGCCGACTACTTGGGCGATCCGGACTTCGTGGACGCGCCGACGGCCGCGCTGGTCGACCCGGGCTACTTGAAGCGCCGCGCGGCCGAGATCAATCCGCGAGCGATCTCCGCCACGCCGGACATCCAGCCGGGGCTGGAGCCGCACCAGACCACGCACTTCTCCATCGTGGACCGTTGGGGCAATGCGGTGGCCAATACCTATACGCTGAATTTCGATTTCGGCAGCGGCGTGGTGGTGAAGGGCGCCGGCTTCCTGCTCAACGACGAGATGGACGATTTCAGCGCCAAGCCCGGCGTGGCCAACGCCTTTGGCGTGGTGGGCAAGGACGCCAACGCCATCGCGCCGGGCAAGCGAATGCTGTCGTCGATGACGCCCACCATCGTCACCCGCGACGGCAAGGTGACGCTGGTGATCGGCACGCCGGGCGGTTCGCGCATCTTCACTTCCATCTTCCAGGTGCTGAACAATCTATATGACTTCGACATGCCGCTGCAGCTGGCGGTGGCGGCGCAGCGCGTGCATCACCAGTTGCTGCCCAAGGACACCATTTATTACGACGAGTACGCGCCCTTGACCGGCCCGGTGGCGGACCAGTTGCGGTCGCTGGGCTACACGCTGCAGGATCAGGGCTGGCGCATGGGCGACATCCAGGCGGTGCGGGTGGACGGCGCGGTGACGGAAACCGCCTCCGACCCGCGCGGCCGCGGCATGGGCATCGTCGTCGGCGATTGAGGCGGCGGATGCCGGACCTGAGCCGTGCGCGCGGCGGCGATTCCAGTTTTTCCGACAATGACAATAAAGCGAGTGAAGCATGCAGTACCAAACCGTGTTGAGCGATGTGGCGGCAGCGGAAACCCGGGCTGCCATCGTGGCCCCCTTGATTGCTTACAACGAGGGGAAGGTCGGGCCCAGCGACCATAGGCCGCTGGTGATCCGGATTGAGGATGAAGCCGGCCAGGTGGTAGGCGGGCTGTGGGGCTATACCCGCGGCGGCTGGCTGTATACCGAACTGCTGTCCGCGCCGACCGGCGCGCGCGGCCTGGGTTTGGGACGGCAAATGATGGAACAGGCCGAAGCCGAGGCCCGCGCCCGCGGCTGCATTGGCGCGTGGGTGGATACCCACAGCTTCCAGGCGCCCAAGTTCTACGAAAGCCTGGGTTATCAGCGCTTCGGCGAGCTGGAAGACTACCCGCCAGGACATAGCCGCATCTTCTACCGCAAGTGTTTGCGGGCGGATTGAGCCTCGGGGCCGTTGACGTCTGCCGCGCGGATCGCGCTCGCGCTTCGCCAAACCCGTAGGGCCGGGCGCCTTTCGCGACCCCTCGGCAAGCGTCAACCGGCCCGGCCTGTCGCGCCGCATGGTTTTGCGGCGCAAATCATGACTGGTGATTGGTTCTGATTGCAACTAAAACGCTATGTGTATCCACCTAACTGGTTGGGAGCGTAGCGTGAACCATTTACTTGCCCAATTCAGCATTCGGCTGAAGATTTTCGGTTTGATCCTGCTTGGCATCCTGTCCGCGCTGATCATCGGCGTCAACGGCATGAACGGCGCCTCGAAGATGTTCGATCTCACCACCGACATGCACGACAACATGCTGAAGCCGGTTTACCTGCTGGGACAGGCTTCCATTCAGGCGCTTTATGTCAATCGCGGCGATTACCGTTATATCGCGGAAAGCGAGAAGCCGGTGATGGATCAGATACAAGCCAATCGCGACAAGTACGAAGCGGCGATGAAGGGCTTTCTCGACCAGTACCGCAAGACTCAATTGACGCCGCCAGAAGTAGACGGACTCAAGCGTTTCGACGCGGCCTGGGAGGCGATGGAGGGGCCGTGCAAGCAGGTGCGGGAGCTGAGTTACAACGATACCGGCAATGGCGAGAACAACAAGAAGGCTCTGCAGATCATGGCCAAGCAGTGCCGGCCCTTGTTTACCGCTGCAGCCGACATCCTGCGTGAGCTGTCCGACATCAATATCAAGCTGGCCGACAAGGGGCTGGAGGATGCGCAAAGCAACTATCAGTCGGTGCGGACGCTGGCCTTCAGTGTGCTGCTGGTGGGCTTGATCATTCTGGTTGCATTGGGGCTGCTGGTGCAGAGAGGCATCGTGGGCAGCCTGGAGGAAGCTTCCAGAGCGATGGAAAAGATGGGCGAGGGCGATCTGACCGGCAGGATTGTTCCCAAAGGCAAGGATGAAATCGCCAAGATGATGCAATCGCTGGCCGATACCCAGGAGCGGCTGCGCAAGACCGTGGGCGAGATCATCCGCTCCGCCGGCAGCGTGGCGTCCACCTCGGAGCAACTGGCGGCGTCGACCGAACAGGTCAGCGCCAGCATAGGCCAGCAGGTCAACGCCACTTCCAGCGCGGCGGCGTCTATCGAGCAATTGACGGTCAGCATAGACCTGTGCGCCAGCAATGCCGCCCAGGCCAACCAACAGGCGGCGGACGCCGGTCAGCAAGCCAAGGCCGGCAACAAGGAAGTGCAGGAATCCACGGTGCGGGTGCGCAAGGTCAACGACAGCGTGACGCATTCCGCGGAGAGCCTGGAATCGCTGTCCGATCAGGCGCAGCAGATCGGCAGCATCGCCACCGTGATCAAGGACGTGGCCGATCAGACCAATCTGTTGGCCTTAAACGCGGCGATCGAGGCGGCGCGCGCCGGTGAACAGGGCCGCGGCTTCGCGGTGGTGGCGGACGAGGTGCGCAAGCTGGCCGAGCGCACCACCACCTCGGCCCAGGAAATCACCAATATGATAGGCAAGATCCAGGACGGCGCGCGGGTGGCGGTGGACGGCATGCGCGGCAGCCGGCAGATCGTGGCCGATGTGGTGGTGGCGGCGGAAAGCGCGTCGGCCACCATCAGTACGGTGGAGGAGCGGGCGGCCGAGGTGGTGGCCGCGATCGGCGAGATCGCCATGGCGGTGGGCGAGCAGCGCCAGGCCAGCACCGAGCTGGCCGGACGGGTGGAGTCCATCGCCGAGATGTCCAAGGAAAACGGGCTGGCCGTGGATGTGTTCTCGCAAGCCACACGTGAGCTGGCGGTGGTGGCGGAGCGGCTGCAGCAGACCACGCTGGCGTTCAAGCTGGAGTAGGGGCTGTTGACGTTTGAGACAAGGCTTACATCCGCTGAAACAGATGGGCGTAGCTGCGGCTCACTTCCACCAGCGGGCCGTAAGCGCGCAGTTTCAGCAGCAGGCCGCGTTCGCCGCGGCGCACTTCTTCTATCGACGCCACCCGCACCAGGGTGGCGCGGTGCACTTGCCAGAACTGCTCGGGATCGAGTTGCGGCAGCAATTCCTTCAGCGGGGTGCGGATCAGGGCTTCGCAGCTGGCGGTTTGCACCAGGGTGTATTTCTCGTCCGACTGGAACAGCAGCACCTCATCGATGCTGATCAGGCGCAGGCTGTTGCCCACCGAGGCGCGTATCCAGCGCAGGTATTCCGGCTTATCCAGCTGGCGGCTGAGCTTTAATAAAGTACTTTGCCAATCCTGCGGCAGCGGCGGCTGCTTCTGCTCCCAGCGCTGGCGCGTGCGCAGCAGCCGGGCGTCTTCCACCGGCTTCAGCAGGTAGTCGATGGCGCCTTCCTCAAAAGCCTGGACCGCGTACTGATCGTAGGCGGTGACGAACACGATGGGGTACTGTCCG
>NZ_JAELTR010000149.1:0-686 GCF_016428945.1 Chromobacterium sp. ASV23 | reverse complement strand
CCAGCAAGTCTTACAAGTCCGGCGCGCTTGGCGTGTTCACGGAATACAACTTTGTGAACAACAGCAACTTTGTCCCTTATGTTGGCGCCAGTACGCAAATCATTTCGGCCGACTATAGCGGCGATAAAAATGAGTTTTCTACACACAGCATCGACCACACTGGGTTGAATATCAAGATGAAGCTGGGTGGGAAGTACTTTATTAACAAAAACGTGGCTTTTACTGCCGAAATGAGTCATAGCATATCGACACATAATGTGCATATTTCTGGCAGCGACTTGAAGAAGTCTGCTACTAAGTTTGAAATCGGTACCAGATACTATTTCTAACACTCCAGTGCATGGATGATGTTTACGTTGTCCAGAGGCGATGAGTAATCCCTGCCGTTCTTTATTGTGGGAGTAAGGAGCGGTAGGTTCTATTTGGATTGGTCCTGTGTGAGGTTGGCTGTTATATAAGTGTTCTGGTTTGCTTGCTGGTTTGGAAAATAATAAATAATTTACAGGGGTGGTAGTTAATCTTGTTGAACGCTCGCTCCTAGCATGGAGGTGGTGATGGCAAACTACTATGATAAATATCTGTCTCTTATACACATCTCCGAGCCCACGAGACTCCGCCAATTATCTAGTATGCCGTCTTCTGCTTGAAAATAGGTGGGGGGGGGGGGGGGGGGGGGGGGGGGGGGG
>NZ_JAELTR010000148.1:0-694 GCF_016428945.1 Chromobacterium sp. ASV23 | reverse complement strand
TGCGTCTGGATCGGAATCGTGATGATCAGCATGATCAGCATCACCAACATCACGTCGATCAGCGGCGTGGTGTTGATTTCCATCATCAGGTCGTCTTCGCCCGACGACCCCACGTTCATCGCCATGCTCTATCCTCCTAGTCCGCGCCCGCCGGGCTCGGCGGCTCGGTGATAAACGCGATTTTCACGATCCCCGCCTGCTGCACCGCCAGCACGATGCGGCCGATCGGCGCGTAGCGCGCGCTCGCATCCCCCCGGATGTGCACTTCCGGCTGCGGATCTTTCTTCGCTTCCTTCACCAGCCGCGCCAGCAACTCCTGCTGATCCTTCACCGGGCTCATGTTCCAGTAGATCCGGCTATCCGGTCCCACTCCCAACACGATGTTCTCCGGCTTGGTCTGCGTCGGAATGTTCTGCTCTTTGGGCAGCGTCATCTTCACTGTCTGCGTCACCACCGGCACCGTGATCAGGAAGATGATCAGCAGCACCAGCATCACGTCCACCAGCGGCGTGGTGTTGATCGCCGACAGCACTTGGTCTTCGTCGCCCTTGCCGTGGCCAAATCGTTTGTAACGCGCCATGGCTGTTTACCGGGTCGGGTTGTTCAGCAGGCTGGCGTGCAGGCGGCCGGATACCACGCGGACGTTGTCCAGCACCAGCTTGTTGCGGCGCACCAGCCAGTTGTAGCCCAGCAC
>NZ_JAELTR010000147.1:0-668 GCF_016428945.1 Chromobacterium sp. ASV23 | reverse complement strand
GTACTGTGCATTGCTGGTGACGGCGGCGTGATGCTAAACAGCCAGGAGTTGCTCACCATTGGCGCCAACAAGCTGCCGATCAAGGTGTTCATCTTTAATAATGATGGCTATGGCTCGATCAAGGCGACACAGGACAATTTGTTCAATTCTCGCTATGTGGGTGCCAATCCTCAATCCAATGTCTTCAATCCTGATTTCCAGAATTTGGCGGCAGCGTATAGGCTTGGCTATTCTAAGTTGTTAGAGCATTCCGACCTAGATGAGGTGCTTGGCCGCGTGCTGGCATCCGATGAGCCTGAGGTGTGTGAAGTGATGCTTTCTTCCGAACAGTGGATCTCGCCTAAGGCTTCTACTTTCCGCAATGCTGAAGGCAAGCTCGAATCCAAGCCACTAGATGATATGTATCCTTTTCTTCCGGAAGAGGAGATTAAGCACAACCGCTCATTGGCAGATGCTATCTACTGAATGGGTGTGTTAAAAAAGCACCCAGGAAGCTGGGTGCTTTTTTGTGTATGTGATGGCTTTGGAGCAGGTCAGCCAGTTGGTTTGCGGTCATTTGGGCATAAAGAACCGTTACCACTAGGTGTGCGACTTGACCATAAACGAGGCGGCTAGGCAGATCAGCATTAACCCTGTCTCTTATACACATCTCCGAGCCCACGAGACTC
>NZ_JAELTR010000146.1:0-747 GCF_016428945.1 Chromobacterium sp. ASV23 | reverse complement strand
CGCCCCAGGCAAACGTCGACTTGTCGGTACCGTTGCCGTTGTTGGCATCAAACTGGTAAGTACCGGTCAGGTCCTTGCCCACTTCGAGCGGACCCTTGACCTTCAACGCCTTCACCACCGGCTTGGCCGTCGGATCGAGCGGCTTGCCGTTGTCGCCGCCCTCGGACTCGTTGCCGCCGCCGTCGTTCTCGGACATCGAACCATCGGTCGCCACTTTGGCGGTGTTGCCCACCACATTGGCGCCGTTCTTCGCCTGCACGCCCACTTCCAGCACCTTGCCGGCATCCGCCGCCACGATGGTGTGTGCCGGCACTTCGCCCGACTTGGCAATCACTTCGCCCTTGGCCGCGTCGGTCTTACCCTTCTCGCCCCAGGCAAAGGTCGACTTGTCGGTACCGTTGCCGTTGTTGGCGTCAAACTGGTAAGTACCGGTCAGGTCCTTGCCCACTTCGAGCGGACCCTTGACCTTCAATGCCTTCACCACCGGCTTGGCATTCGTATCGATCGGCTTGCCGTTGTCGCCGCCCTCGGACTCGTTGCCGCCGCCCGGGTTGTTGTTGCCGCTGTCATCCGACACCGTGCCATCGGTCGCCACCTTGACGGTGTTACCCACCGCATTGGCCCCGTTCTTCGCCTGCACGCCCACTTCCAGCACCTTGCCGGCATCCGCCGCCACGATGGTGTGCGCCGGCACGACGCCCGACTGGGCGACGGTCTCGCCCTTGGCCGCGTCGGTCTTACCCTTCT
>NZ_JAELTR010000145.1:0-759 GCF_016428945.1 Chromobacterium sp. ASV23 | reverse complement strand
GGTCGGCAGCGTGGCGCTGGACAGCAATGACCAGCAGGCGCTGAGCAACCACGGCAGCCTGACGGTGACGGAAGGCACCAGCCAGTTGCAGCTGGCGCTGAACGCCAACGGCCAGCTGGTCGATGGCAGCGGCACGGTCTACGCCTACCAGAACGGCGTGGTCTATCTGCCGCTGAGCGGCAGCGCCGCCACGCTCGCCGCCACCGTCACCGACGGCGTCGGCAATGTCTCGTTGAACGCCTCCGCCAGTTACGCGCCGCCGGCGGCCCCGACTGTCACGCTGACCGAGCACACGGCCCAGGGCGATCAGATCGGCGTCAGCGACCTGGCCGGCGGCAAGGTGCAGGCTACCGTCGCGCTCGATCCCGTCAGCCTGGCCAATAACGGTTTCGCCACGCTGACCATCCACGATGGCAGCGCCAGCAGCACCGTCACCGTCAACAGCGCCGGCGTGGTCAGCAGTTCGTCCAGCGCCGTCAGCGCCAGCTATGCCGACGGCACGGTGACGCTGGCCATCGTCCCGCCGGCCAATGGCCAGGCGGTCAGCATCAGCGCCACTCAGACCGACAGCCTCGGCCATGCCTCCAGCAGCGGCAGCGCCAGCGGCACGCTGAACCTGACCGCGCCTGCCGCGCCCACCGTCACCGTGGCCGAACACCTCGACCCGAACGGTTTGATCGGCCCGACCGACCTGGCCCATGGCCAGGTGCAGGCCACCGTCGCGCTGGACTCGAACAGCCTCAGCAGCGGCGGCAGCGC
>NZ_JAELTR010000144.1:0-716 GCF_016428945.1 Chromobacterium sp. ASV23 | reverse complement strand
AGATGTGTATAAGAGACAGACCGCAACCAGTGGCTTGCCTACATAGATTGGCAAAGAGAAATTATAAAATTTTTCCCTTTCTGATGTTTTATACCATCCAGGCGAGCAACTATAATCATGGTCTTGCCTCAGGATACTCAAAATTCTTAGTGCTGGCGCTTGCTTCCAAATATATGAAACATTAGCCTGATTTAAAATTTTTTCTGTGATAGTGGCAACAGAGCCAGAAACACTCCCATCGGATGCTATGAAATGGAATGGCGGTCTATCGTAATAGTAAAGGTTCAGTGGCGCTGGAGATGCACATGAATCGATTGATCTAATTAAGATGAAAATTATGCTGGCAGCTAAGCTGGGGTGCGTCATAGCAATATCCAATCCATTTTTCATATGTCAATGTATAAAATTTACCGTTATAATGTGAATCGGAATCTCAACTATTCCGATAGGCAGTTATGAATAATTAACACTGATTATTAGTATAGGCAATAGAACATGCAAGAGACAGTCTAGACGGATTCCTGCTTGGCGGTTTCAAGAGCCAAGGTCTCTGTGGCTGTGGCGTAAATTCCTTTGGGAAAATGAGAAACTCGTCCGGTCTGGGGTTTGTGCGGCAGAGCCCATTGTTTCTAATGAGCCAGCCCCGCGCCGTATGGTGTGGGGCTATATTCCTGACTGGTAGCAGATTGATTGACGTATAGCGCGATTGCCTATCG
>NZ_JAELTR010000143.1:0-808 GCF_016428945.1 Chromobacterium sp. ASV23 | reverse complement strand
ATTCAATCCATTAGATCTTTTATTAAAAAAATACATCCATCGCCTTTGATATGATGCGAAAAGGAATGAAATGATGTGTCTATTTAGTGCTATCACTAGGCTCTTTGACAATCACGGAGATATTCTTCCAGCTCATGCTCAAGCCAACCGACAGCCTTAGATCCCAGACGGATCGGCTTTGGGAATCGGTGGTCATAGCGCGGAGACTTAGGATCCAGCTTTTCGTAAACCGTTGAACGGGACAACTTGAGCCGAGACACAACATCCTTGCAACGCAAGATAATCATGTTTTTAGAAGGACTAGCAGCCATCGTTGACCTCCTTTTTGGTCTTGGTTGAAATCGACGAGGCCATAGTAGACTGGATAAATTATTTGGTCACTGGCCCTGCTAGCAGCCAAAAAAATATTTTCAAGCAAGCTTCTAGTACGACACGCCACCCATCAAGCCACAGCGTTTGACGTTAGAAGA
Source organism: Chromobacterium sp. ASV23 (assembly GCF_016428945.1). Lineage (NCBI taxonomy): Bacteria > Pseudomonadati > Pseudomonadota > Betaproteobacteria > Neisseriales > Chromobacteriaceae > Chromobacterium > Chromobacterium sp. ASV23. The sequence goes on along the minus strand of NZ_JAELTR010000143.1, from coordinate 338 downwards.
TTAACTACCAAGTCATTGTTAATATTGATAAATTTTCGTTCTGCACGGCATTTTCAAGATCTGATTGACAGTCATTGTCATCCTTTCGGCAACCAGAAACGTCATTCAAGGGGGTGGACGCTGCCACGCGGAAGCCTTGTAACGTAGTACAAGAACCATCAAGAGGTAGGTGCCAGCCGATAACTGCGTAAGGGAGCTCAAAGAGAAAGGAATAAAACAGCCGCGCATGCCGCACAAATATTTGTCAGCTGTTACGGCCATCAAACTGAATTAGCTTGCTAGCTAAGTGATAAGACAAGTGACTGTCTCTTATACACATCTCCGAGCCCACGAGACTC
>NZ_JAELTR010000142.1:0-883 GCF_016428945.1 Chromobacterium sp. ASV23 | reverse complement strand
GGTCCAGCACCGGAGTGCCGGACGAGCGGCTGACGCGCATGCCATGCAGGCTGCCGTCGGCCGCTATCGTCACCTCCAGTGTCACCGCGCCATGCAGGCCGAGGCGGCGCGCCTCGTCCGGATAATTCAGATTGCCTATCCGTTCCACTTTCAGCCGCCAGTCCGCCTGATAACGCGCCCAGGAGTAGCCGCGCGCGGCTTCGCCCAGATTGTCGCCGGGCTGGCCGCTTTCCTTGCCATTGTCGGCCGCGGCGTTGTCGCCGCTACGCGACAGCGCGCCCACCTGGGCCAGCAGCGAGCCGGTGCTGACTGTTGCGCTTGGCGGCGTCGATGCCAGCTGGGCCGCGTTGGGGGACGGGCGGGTGATGGGCGTGAGCGGCGCCGTTTGCTGTTGCGGCGGCGGCGCGGGGGAGGCGGCCGGTTTCGGCGGATCGCTGCGGCTGATCAGCTGGCGCGGCTCCGCGGTATTGCCGGCGCCTTGGCGGTTGTCTTCCGCGACCCGCTCGGTGACGGGCGCGGCGGGAGCAGGCAGATGTCGTGGCCGCAGGCTGATCTGCAGCGGGCCGGAGGCGGCTGGAGGCGGCGGCGCGGACGGCGCCACGCCAAACAGGCTCAACAGCGCGACGTGCGCCAGCAGCGACACGCCCGCCATCAGCCACAGCGGACGGTTGTTGGGCGCGAGGGGGCGAGAGCGGTGCAGATGATCAGCCATGTAAAGTTTCCGGACTTTGCCGGAGTGTAGCACGGACGCGCGTGAAAACGCCGCGCGGGGCGCGGCGTCGGGCGGTGTGCGGCGGACGCTTATTTTTCCAGCAGGCTGCGCAGCATCCAGGCGGTTTTCTCGTGGACTTGCAGGCGCTGGGTCAACAGGTCGGCGCTGGGT
>NZ_JAELTR010000141.1:0-890 GCF_016428945.1 Chromobacterium sp. ASV23 | reverse complement strand
GAAACGAATATCACTGCCACTAAAAATTCTGTACAAAGCGATGATTCAGAAATCAATATTTACAACGATACTAAAAGAGGAAGTGAACAATCAAAAAGCAGAAAGAAAAAAATAAGGCACAGTAGAAAACGTTAACTTTTAATTTACTCAATGAGATCAATATGAATACAGCTATTATCACTGGCATTACCGGACAAGACGGCGCTTACCTAGCAGAACTACTGCTGGAAAAGGGTTATACCGTATATGGCACTTATCGCCGTACCAGCTCGGTCAATTTCTGGCGTATTGAAGAACTGGGCATTGAAAAGCACCCCAATCTGCACCTGGTGGAATATGACCTGACCGACCTGTCGGCCAGCATCCGCCTGCTGCAAACCACCAGCGCTACCGAGGTGTATAACCTGGCCGCGCAAAGCTTTGTGGGCGTGTCGTTTGAACAGCCAATTACTACGGCCGAGATTACCGGCATTGGCCCGCTGCACCTGCTGGAAGCCATCCGCATTGTCAATCCGAAAATCCGCTTCTACCAGGCCAGCACTTCCGAGATGTTTGGCGAAGTACAGGCTGTGCCGCAGAAGGAAGACACCCCCTTCTACCCGCGCAGCCCCTATGGCGTGGCCAAGCTGTACGCACACTGGATTACCGTGAACTACCGCGAAAGCTACGGCATTTTTGCCAGTAGCGGCATCTTGTTCAACCACGAAAGCCCGCTGCGCGGCCGTGAGTTTGTAACCCGCAAGATCACCGACTCGGTAGCTAAGATCAAGCTGGGCAAGCTGGACTGCCTAGAGCTGGGCAATATGGATGCAAAGCGCTGTCTCTTATACACATCTGACGCTGCCGACGACAGCACGGAGGTGGGGGTGTAGGGGGGGGGGGGGGGGGGG
>NZ_JAELTR010000140.1:0-901 GCF_016428945.1 Chromobacterium sp. ASV23 | reverse complement strand
CTACAAGCCTGAATTTAAGCAATCGAGAGCGTCGAAATTCGATTTCGTTCGATTCATTTCTGAGGATGACCATAATCTAAATAAAATTGATTCCATAGCAAAAAGTCAAGCCAGAGCGCTTAATCCTGTAATAAGGGGTGGTGAATTTGTCGATGATGACTTTAAAAGTCTTATAGATCTTCTTAAGTTAAATATGATTTGCACTTGGGATAACAGCTCTAGTGTTTATTATCTGACAATGAAGATGCTAGGTCAGCCAAATACACCAGAGTATGAAAAATATAGTGAGCTAAGCGCATCAATATACAATGAGCTTTCAGATTTTGGCAATACACGAGGCCATTGGTCCACGGATGTCAAACTTGTAAGCTCTTCGGGTCATGAATTTACCGAAGAGGAGTTTCGCAAGGCGCGAGAAAACAAGTCTGGAGGCATGGGAGGAATGACAAAAGCTTTAGAAATGTTTATTGCATCTCTAAATTGGCTGGCATATAAATCCATCTATTACAGCATCGCTGCAAAACATTTTAAAGCGGACTCCTTTATTCACCCAATTAGGCACGCATACCAGCTTCATTGGATGAGGAAAACAGGATCTTTTGGCCATGATTATACTGCTAAAATTATTCAGAATCTTTCATGCAAGGTAAGTAGCACAGCATCTGAAATTATTGATCACGGCCGGGCCTCCACATTGTCATTGGATTTGCCTATTGTCTCAGCTTGGCTAACCGCAGAGTCTGGTGGTGTGAAAAATGTTATATATTCTGCCTTGGAAATAAAGAACCAAGATCCGTTTACTGTCGTTAGAGAAGTGTTTAGAGAAATTCACGCCTGTCTCTTATACACATCTCCGAGCCCACGAGACTCCGCCAATTATCTCGTATGCCGGCTTCTGCCT